>NZIY01000004.1 GCA_002691795.1 SAR116 cluster bacterium | reverse complement strand
TAAAATACCTGCGTTATTTACAATAATATCAATTTGTTTAAAGTTATCTAAATCATTCATAGATAATCCTCTTTATAACTCATTAAACACTTTTTCATTTACTTAGTCTATAATAGGTTTATAGAATGTTTGATAAGTGAAGGAGTAGCTCATCAGGATAGAGCGTGAGATTCCTAATCTCAAGGTAGCAGGTTCGAGTCCTGTCGTTCTCACCAATAAATTTCAAGGATCTTTATGAGGAAAAAGGAAGATCACAAAAAGATGTTGTACTATAAATCTTTCATTTTTATTCCAATCTTTAAAATTAAAAGAAAAGTGGTTCAAGAAAAGATAAAAATTAAGCTTGTTTTTGATTTAATTTTATTAGAAACAAAACATTTGGTAGATGAACTGATATAATATTATTTATAAAAAAAGTCAGACCTTTTTTTTCGGACACTCTACACAAAATTTTAAAAATTTTTTCAATCTCAATATACATCAAATAAAATATCGCATTTTCAAAATTAGGGATTTTTGTAAAGTAATTTGATTCAAGTATTTTATAATTTTGTTTCAAAAGGCTTTCAGATAATTTTTTTTGATTAGTCGAGTGTCTTAAAAGAAAAAAAAATAAACATCTAAATATTTTTGAATATTGAATGTTATCAAAGTCTAATAAATATAACCTTTTATCTTTATCAAAAATTATATTAGATGGATGATAATCATTATGAGTAAAACTTTTTAAATGAAAAAATTTTTTATCTTTTAATAAATTAAGTTTTTTAGCCCAATAATTTAATAATTCAAAATTATCTAATATGATCTTTATATGATTTTTATTAATCAATCCTTGATCAATATTTGCTTGGGAAATTAAAAACTCTTCTATAAGTTTAATTTTTCTAAAGGTATAGTCTAATTCATATGGAACAATAAGTGAATTTAGGTTTTCTTTTTCTTTGGTTTTCAATTCATACCAAAATTGATTATGAATTTTATTTAAAAAATTTACTGATTTTAGAAAATTGTTACCCTTTATATTTCTGTTTTCAATAAATTCTGTTACTCGTATAATTCCATCATTAAATTTAATAGTTAACTTTCCAAATTTATTGGAAACAAATTTTTCAAGAGGAAAAGACTTTGATAAATTGCTTATAATGTTGGTAATAATTTTGATTCTTTCTGAACCTTTATTGTGACCATAGATTAAATTAGGATTTTTTAAAAACTTGACTAAAAACTTCTTATTTCCAACTTTAAATGAAAAGATAATGCTATTATGCCCGTTAGATTTGAATTTTTCCAATTTTTCAATTTTTCCCAAATTTGAAAAATTTCTACTAACTAACTTAAAAATAGAATTTATTTCGCTTTTATTTATTTTGTCCATTGAATTAGAAAGTATTTTTAATAATTTAATTTAACATTATATCATAATTTTAATAAATTAAATTGAGAGTATTTCATATTATTTTATAATAGGTAATGTATAAATCTTTTTAGAAGAATTTTAATATAAAATCAAATTCTTGCTTTTGATAAACAAATAATTTTATTTTTCCATTTTATCTTCCAGTTGCTGTCAGTTAAAGCATACTGATTTTTAAAATTGTTAATAGCTCTTTTTCTTTTTATATCTTTTAACCAAGAATTTTGATATGTGTTAAATTCATCCATGGATTTTTTAAATTCTTTTATATTTTTACAAACAATTCCAACCTCTTTTAAACCATGAAAATATTTTTTGGAACAATCATTTATTTGCATTGTGTCTTGATTAAAAAAAAGTATCGTTGGAATATCACAGGCAATACATTCGAGGAACCCAGTACCTGGTAGATCCCAAATTACAAGATCAATTTGTTTTAAATCATCTGGATTTAAACCTTTATCAAAGGAATTTGAAAACTTTATGACTCTATAGTTAATTTTTTCGAAATGAGTCAACTTGTTATAAAGCATATAGTCTAATGGAGAATAAAATTTACATTGTGTGTCATATTTTAACTCTTCAAGACATCTTATTAATTTTAAAAATATTTCAGAGGATTTTGAATTATCTATTTTTAATAGATTATTGCTTCCAAAAGGTAAGGATCTATATTCTATTAATTTTGAAGGCATATAAAGAAAATTTGTATTTCCATCATCCTTATTTTTAAAAATTTTTTCAAACAATTTTTTCCTGTCAGATAACCATGGACTTGGAAGAGGTATTAATTTAACTTTTTTCATCAAATTTTCGTATTTAGATTTTGATTTCCATCCCCACGTTAAATAATAATCTGCCGTTATATATTCCATTTCATGGTAAACTGGATTATCATCTATATACCCTTCGTAACCTCCATGTTGTGCTTTAATAATCTTAAAATTGTTATTTTTAGCTGCGGCAAGTATAAAAATATTTTCTGAGCTAAAATTTCCACTTGCTAAAATAACCTTTTTTGAGGATTGCTTAATAATATTATTAGCTTTTTTAAAGTTTTCTCTAAAATCTTCAAAAAATATAATTGGGAACAGGTTTGAACAAAACTCATTAAATAAAATTTCTAACTTATTAATATTAGATATTTTAAGTTTAAATTCATTAACGAAATTTTCAAAAAAAACTTTTGGTAAAATGTTTTTAAAAAAAGTATCTCTGTCACATTTATTTTTTTTGGAATTCGAATATGTAAAGTCAATATCTATGTTTTTAAAAAAATATGTAAATAGACCCCTCGAATAAAATGACGGAGTTATTAACGATAAGTGTAAAGTCGGAACTCTATTGCAAAATGGAATATATTTATATATAAAAAATTCAACTTTAAAAAAAAACTTATAAAGAAAAAACCTGTCTATTAAATATAAATTGTTTTTAATAATGTAGTTTTTGTTCAGAGTAAATTTTTGATTTATACTTTCTTTCATTTTGCTTCTATAGATATTATCATTCAAATATTTTTTTATAGAAAAATGTAATTTTGAATCGCATAAAGCTTTTTCAAGTTCTTGAATTGTAGAAAAGTAATAATTTAAAGGAGCGATTTTTTTTGAACGGTTTTCAATTTTATTTGTATCAGCTATATTTAACAATTTATCAAAAAATAAATGCATTATAACAGGCATTACTCTTCTTATAATTTGGAAAGCTGCTTCATTAGTTATATTAAACCGATTACTATATTTATTACATAGATTTTTATCAGCAAGCTTATATCCATAACTCAAATATTGATTTAATTTAATCAAATATTTTTTATTTTTTTTGTTCATACAAGTTAAAAAAATGATTAAAGAGTATTAATTAATCTATTTTTTATTTTGAATTTATACTTATAAAAAAAGTTCAGTAAATTATTAGCTAAAGTGTTATTATAAGATCTATTGATTATCTTTTTATCATTGAATTGATTGCTAAAATTTTTATAATCTTTTTGGTCACGAACTAAGCCCTTAAAATTAAGTTTTCTAATTTCTTTCACATCTCTTCTAGAAAAATTAAAATTAAAGTGGATTCTAGATTTCTTAGTTTCATTTTTTGTTGCTGAATGTAACAGATTACCTGACATAAATATAATGGTACCTGCTTTGCCATAAATATTTTTAATTTTGTATCCCAACTCTTTTACTATATTCTCATCAATCCCTATACCTGCGGCATGCATATTATTAGTAAATTTTTTTGTGTTATTTAATTTGTTAAAATATTCGTTAATTTTAATAAAATCAAGATGAGATTTTGGGCAAACTCTCATAGGTGCAAGACCTTTAGTTACGTCATTTAAATAAATTAATGTATTAAGAACAAAATTATTATTTTTAGCAAAATTTAGCGTGTCATCAACAAATCCAGATGTATCAACGTGTAACTTATTAGGCTCTCCATCACATCCAGGGTATACTTTTATTAAAGCTGATGTATGAAGAGATAGCGTGTTCGTATCTAAAATCTGTTTGGCACAAGATAATAATTTATTATTTTCTATGTATTTAGCTAATCCTTTACTTACATTCCATCCTTGTGCTGTTGCTCTAAAACCAAAGAGTTTATTAGCATTGTTTTTACTCGTATTTTTAAAATATGATGCATTATTAAAAATAAAAGAGTTTTGAGTAAACAAAGTATTTCTATCAGTACTTTTAGGAAAAATGTTATTACAAGTATCTTTTAACTCTAAAATAATTTTATTACTTAAAATTTTTTCTGGTTTTATTACTAGATATCCATTTTGTTTGAATAAGTTTAGATCAGTTTGATTGAGCATATCAACTTCCAATTTTCTGTTTTATTATATTTTCTGCTAAAATAAAGTCAATTTTTTCATCTATATTAATAGACCTCTCTTCTGGCATTATGTAAGGTCTAGAAATTTTTCCAATTTTCGACTTATGTTCAATTAATGTTAATCTAGAAATAGCATATATTGACCCATTTCGAATATATGCTTCTGGTCTTAAGTCTTGTCTTCTTGTTCTTTCATTTTCTGGTAAAACAAAATCTTTAATCAAATCATTTTCAATTTTTTTAATTCTTATCGGATGATGGTCAAATAATCTTTGAACGGAAATAACGGTATCTGCTTTAGTCTTGTGAAGTTTTTCAATGCATTTATCTATATCAGATACATTTTTAAGTGGATTTGTACACATGATTTCCAAAATATAATCAAATTTCTGTTTTGTTATTTTTTCATATTTAGTTAATCCGTGGTATAAGGCGTCTTGAGGGGCTGCCTTATCATTTGAGATATTTTTTGGCCTATAAAATGGAACTTTTGCTCCATATTTAATTGAAACTTTTGCTATTTCTTTTGAGTCGGTGCTAACTATATAATCATCTATATACTTTGATTTTAAAACTTCTTCAATAGTATATGCTATTAAGGGCTTACCTAATATTTTTTTAATATTTTTTTTTGGAACAGTTTTAGACCCTCCTCTAGCTAGTGTGATTGCTAATATTTTTTTATTATTTATCATGTATTTTTAATTCCCATTATGTTAATAATCTTTCTCTTAAATACGAGCAAATAAGCGATTATTGATCTTGTAAAAATTAATAAAACTAAAATATTCATAAATAAAATTTATATTGCATTTTGAAATTATTTAAATCAATTTTTTTAAAAATTACCTAAAATATGTATTTAAACTTCCCATCCCTTCAACATGAATTTCAACTTTATCTTTACTTTTCACTTTTAATTTAGGTAAAGCTGTACCAGTACAAATCAAGTCATTTTTATATAAAGTGATATGAGTACTTAAAAAACTTATGGCATCATTGATTTTTAATGTTAAATTCTCTGTATTGAATACTTGTCCTAATTTACCATTAACATAAGTTTGTAAAATAAAGTTTTCTTTTCCATTATATGGTAACAAGGCTGAGCTAACAGGTAAAAATCCATCAGAACTTTTTCGCAAAAGAGCATTATCATTGTTAAGATTTTTTAAATCTCTACCAGATAAATCATTACAAATAATATACCCAGCTATATGATCTTTTACATTTTGAGATTTAACGTTTTTACATTGTTTGTTGATTATAACCCCTATTTCAGGTTCAATTAAAACGCTATCATAATAGTAAGGAAGATATGTAGTTTTATTATTTGAAAGAATTGAATTTGAACTCATTAAAAAAAAATCAGGGTTCATTTTGAAATCTTTAATATCTTCTTTTTTTTCTCCAAGGCTATAGTTTTTCCCAATACCAACAATATTATTGAATTCTAAAGGTAAAATAAAATCTGCTATTTCTAGAGTTATAGTTTCTCTATTTTGATTTAGTTGATCTTTTTCTGGATAATATATATAAAAAATGTTTCCTTGTTTTGGGGTCACATAACCTATCCAGTCTTTTTTTTTGACTCTCAAAATTGCATTTTCGTACAAATCACCAAGTATTGTAGTAACTATTTTAGTTAATTTTTTTGTCATTAATATTCTCAATGTATAAACTTAGATATACCTTTATTTGATATTAAACATTTTATAAATATGATTAATTTTTAATTAAACTTTTTTTAATATACATAATTCATTTCAATATTCTTTTTTCATATCAATAATATTCTGCATTTTTAATATTTCTCCATTTAGAAAATAATTAAGGTTCCTAACAAATAATCCATATTGTTTTTTCCAATAATTTTTACTAAGACCCGCAACATGAGGAGTAATTATCACATTTTTCATTTTTATTAATTCAGAATTTTGTGACAATGGTTCATTTTCAAATACGTCTAATCCTGCTCCTGCTATTTTATTTCCATTTAAAACTTCAATTAAACTATTTTGTTCAACAGTTTCTCCTCTACCAATATTAATAAAAAATGAATTTTTTTTCATTTGAGAAAATACTTTCGCATTAAATACTTTTCTTGTATTTGTATTAAGAGGTAATAAATTGATAACATAATCACTATCAGTAACAGCTAAATCTAAATCTTTTAATAGATAACTTTTACTTATTATATCATTAGGTTTGATAATTGATCTAGATATAACAGATATATCCACATCTAACTTCTTTAGAATTCTTGCTAAACTTTTTCCTACATCTCCATAACCAACTATTAAACATTTTTGTCCAAACACATCTTCAATATTGCGAAAATATTTATCGAAACTTTTTCTACCAAACTTTTTTTCATGTCTTAAATGTGCGCTCCTATGAAAACCTCTTGCTAATGAAAAAATAAAGCTAATTGCCGAGGCTGTCATAGGTTCAACAACTAATCCCTTACTATTAGTAATAATTATTTTTCTATCGAAAACATATTTATTTCTAGCATGATTTACTCCAACAGATCCAAAATGAATCCATTTTAAGTTTGGCATTTTCTTTATTATATTTTCATTTATTCTGTTACCCCAATAAATATCAGCCATTTTATATATAAAATTTTTAGGTGGTATGTTAACAGGAATTATATCAACTAGTGGGAAATCACATTGTATTTTTTTTTTATATACAGGCGGCAAATTATATAATTGTAGATTGAGAAACAAATCACAAGCTATTATAATTTTTTTATTACCTTTTATTTTCAATAAAACTCCTATTTAAATTCTATATCCACTTCCCTTTTTTAAGGGGTACTTATCTCTGAGATTATCTGATATTTCTATTCCCAAACCTGGCACATCATTACTTTTCCAAAAACCTTTTGATATTTGTGGTTTTTGTATCCACATATGGTCAGTAATTTCCAAGGATACCATTGGCATTTCTAAATATTCTATTTCAGCTAGTGATAAGGCTAAGTGCGCATTTGCTGAAATTGCAATTGCACTTCCCCAAACATGAACGGCATTTTTAATCCCTAGTTTATTAGATTTCTTAGCCAAATTAAAACAAAAATTAATGCCTCCTGAATGAGTTGCGTCAAATTGGAGTATATCAACTGCTCTTTTTTCTAATATTAAATCATATTCGGTATTTCCGTTATAAGCTTCACCAGCAGCTATTGGGATAATCTTTTCATTGCATAATTTTTGTAACCCTTTTATGTTCTCTGGGTGGACTGGTTCTTCTAACCATTTTATATCAAAACCAGATAAATTTTTAGCAAAGTTGGTAGCCTGTTCTTGAGACCAAGGTGGGTTTATTGTGCCCATGATTGCATCTATCATTAACTCATTTTTTTTTAGTGCAGATCTAGCACTTTCAACTCTCTTTAAATCTATAGCCCATTCTTGTACTCCAACTCTCATTTTGTAAGATAAATAACCTTTTTCTAAAATTTGATTAACATCATGATTTATTTTTTCTGGAGAAAAAACAGCTGTTCCACTACTTGCATAGACTTTTACCTTATCATAACCATTAGAATTTAAAATTTTATGGCAAGGTAGCTCTAAAACTTTTCCTCTTAAGTCCCAGAGTGCAATATTTATTGCACTAATAATACTTTGTAATAATCCGTTACGAC
>NZIY01000003.1 GCA_002691795.1 SAR116 cluster bacterium | reverse complement strand
ATTTAGATATCAAATGATTTAGAATTGGAGAAAAATAATTATTTTCAACATTAACTTTAATTTCGTCTATTAATTCATCTTCAAAATGTTTATACATAATAAAATTTTATGATTTAACTTTTTATTCAATCAACTTAAATTCAAATCTATCTTTGTCAATAAATTTAAATATTTGATAAATGTTTATCAATTTTAAAAAGCAAATCTTTTGAAGTATTACTTGTACTTCTTGAATAATTATTACTAAAACTAACCTTAGCTTTTGTGACTTCTGAACTATACCACCATTTTTCAATAGTATTCCAATTATTATTTATGAATTTCGATGCAGATTTCGCATTATGATGGAATATTTTATTATCAAACATTATTTGATACATTTTATTTGCGTGAGTTTTTCTATATTTTAAATCGTTTCTTAAAAGAGCAATAAACGGAATGTTTCTACATAAGAGTTCCAAAATTCCAGTTGAATCGTAATTAAAAATTACCAAACGATTTTTCTTTAAGTTAACATCTAAATCAAATTTATGGTTTTCAATTTTAAAATTTGAAAAATTTTTAATAAAAAAATTTGTTTTCATAAAATTTGTGTTTTGTACTCTATACTTAAGAGTTACTTCCTTTTTTATTTTATCATGCAAGTTATCTAAAAGAGTTTTATTATCACTTAAACTTTTTTTGAAATTTGTTTCAACATCTATTGGTTGCCATCTATCTTCTCTTGGTTGACAAATAATAAGCAACCCACCTTTTTTGTTATGTATTTGTCTTCTTTTATTAGATTTAAAATTAAATCCTTGAATAATATTTTCAGATTTGTTCTTCCAACCCCAAGTAAAAAATCCATCAGTTGATGATAATTCTGGAAGAATTTTATTACCAAAAAGTAAATGGGTATTATAATTATTCCCATGTTGCCCAACAATATATTTATATCCTTGCTCACATTTATTTGCTACCCATACTTTAAAGATTTCATTATAATCATAAGCATTAGAAGTAAAAATAAATTTAGGTTTTTTTGGAAATGGAAGTTTTTTTGCCATGCTATCAATGTCTTTGTAGTTTTCTACAAAACTCATAGGCAAAATATCTTTTAAAATTTCTGTGAAAAATTTAATTATAGGGTCTTTTGAAATTATATTAATTTTTCCAAATTTACTTCTATTCACAGAATAATTATAATTAACTTCTGGAAAATGATATTTTCGCGGTAATTGCTTAAGTAAAATATTTAATTTTAATTCATTAACTTTTGATAAATAACTGTCTATAATACAAGCATCAGTTTCATTATATAATAAAGTTGGTAATTTACTAAATAGTAAATCATTAATTAAATTTTTAAATTTACTTTTTTTTCTCTCAGTTTGATAAATAAAATTTTTTGATGACTTAACTTCTATATATGATTTCAAAAAATTATTGTCAGTTATTTTTTCTATGATCTTACCATATAAAAAACTATTCCATACTTGATCTTCACATGCATAAACAAAGGAAAGACTATTTTTAGCAATTAAATTATTATTTTTGTCAACAGCTATTGAGGCTCCAGTAATATTATATTTACTTAAAACTTTCTCAGTGACATTAAATCTATATACAAAGACAGATATACATCTATATAACCAATGCCCAAGAATAATATTCCAGTATCTATCACTATAATCACAATTGTGATAGACATTAAGTTTTTTATATAATAGGGGAGAAATTGTACTATAAATTTCATTAATTTTTTTAACTAATCTATTTAGATTATTACCTAAAATTTCATTAGATGACAAAATTTTATAATTAAATCCTCTATAAAATTTATTTTCACCAATGTTCCAATCACCTATAATTATATTACATTTATGATTATGCCATGTCTTTATATCTAACGATGTAACTAAGTGATAATCCATAAAAGTTAGTAAATCTTTAACTATTTAATTAGTTTTTTCTATTAAATATTCTTCAAGAGCTAAATATCTAAGTCCTGAATTTAGAAAAACTTTTATAGCATCATCAGGTTTTTCTACTAATGGAAACCCATGTAAATTAAATGAAGTATTTAAAACACCTCCTATTTCAGTAATCTCATTGAAATATTTAATAAGTTGATAGTATTTGGGATTATCTTTTTGTTTTACAATCTGAGGTCTAACGGTATTATCTCGAGGATGAATACTAGCTTGAATTTTATCTGTATTTTTATCACACAAAAACGACATTATCATATACGGAGAAGAAATGTTTTTTTTGTTATGAAGATATTTATTAGCTTCATCTTCAATTATTGAACAGGCAAAAGGCATCCAAAAATCTCTTTTCTTAATCATATCATTAATAATTCTTACATTATCAATATTACTAGGGTTTGCTAGTATTGAACGATTTCCTAATGCCCGAGCACCAAACTCACTACAGCCGGAAAATCTAGCAATAATTTGATTTTCAGTAAGTAGTTCGGCACATTTTTTTTCAATATTTTTTTCTCTAAAAATTTTTAAATTTTTATTTTGTTTTATAAAGTTTATTGGTTTTTTTAAGGAATTTTTGTAGCTATTCCCATAATATATATCTTTTACTGGAATTGGTGCTTTTTCAAGTTTTTTAAAATAAGCGGCCATTGCAGCGCCAATAGAAATCGTTTCATCACCACACGAAGGATATATGAACAAATTATCAATTTTCGAGAGTTGTGAAACTTTTAAATTTGCTTTTACATTCATAAATGCGCCACCAGCCAAAGCAACATATTTTACATCATATTTAATTATATAATTATTAATCCATTGTGATACTATTTCTTCAAAGGCATGTTGAATACCTCCACATATATTATCAAATCTTTCAAATTTAGTAATTTCATTTATTCTTTTTTTTAATTCCCTTTCATCTCTATCCATAAATCTTTTAATATCATCTTTCATTTTGAAGTCTTCTCCAAACCAGTCAAATAATTCTAAAAATTTATTGCCGATTTTTTGTGCTTTTAAGGGGTTTGCATATGGAGCCATACCCATGATTTTATATTCATCTTCCCAAATATTGAATCCTAAACATACAGTTATAATACCATAAAAATTTGCTATAGAATTATTTGCAGGGATTTCTGTAAGTTTTGTAACTTTTCTTTTTTTATCAATTAAATGAACAGTTCCACATAAGCCATCACCTTGTCCATCAAGTGTGAACGTTAAAAATTTATGCTTACCCCAAAAGCCACTTCCAAAAGTTGCAGTGGCATAATGAGAAAAGTGATGATCTATGAAAATAATTTTTCTTGCAAATAATTTACCAAAAATATCTTCATAGAATTTGACACGATAATTTTTTTTATTGCTAAAATTATTTAATTTTATTTTATCAAATAATGTAGCTTTAATTAGTGAAATATGCTGTCTTAATGAAAAATTTCCCTCAAGAGCTAAATGCATGGAAGACATATAACTATCTCTTGTTATGTTTTGTTTTGGTATTAAAAACTGATTATTTGAAGCAATCGCTATTAAATCTATATCCTTAATAGATAACTTATGACTCTTAAGACAATTTTTAATTGCTAACTCAGGAATACCCCAATAATTTTTTATTCGACTGAGTCTTTCTTCTTGTATTGCAAACTTAACATCTCCATTGATTAATAGACAAGCACTACTATTATGACCATCATGAATACCAAGAATTTTCATTATGTTAACTCAATCATTCTTTTTTATTTTTCTAAAAATATCTGTTTCTTTAAAAAGTAGAGTTAATGATACTCTTGCATCAATTTTTTTATCAAAAAAAAAATTTTCATGTGAATATTGATACTTATTAACGATAGTGTACAAACCACTTGCAACAAAGACATCACTATTTTTATGTTTATGTGATAATATATTTTCATTATGAGAGTATAGATTTGAATAAGGATAAGGTGTTTCAAAATCAATAATAGACAAAAATCCACCAAACTTTAACATTCGATCAGCTTCACTTATACATTTAAGATAGTATTTTCTATCTGTTAAATATAAAAAAAAACCTAAATGTACTAAATCAAACTCTTCTTTAAAAGGAATTGCATCTCCAAAACCCACTTGAACGTTTAAAGATCCAAATCTGTTATTTGCATATTTAACTGCGTCTGTACTAGGTTCTAAACCAAAACCGTCTGCTTTTAAGTTAGTAGCAATTTGGTTTAAACCATGTCCGGTTCCACATCCAACTTCTAATATTTTGTTTATTTCATTTTTAAAAGGTTTCAACCAATTTATAAGTAAAGAAATAACTTGATTGTTGTCCTTATTTTCGATTGCATCTATATTCCTTTTAAACCATTGATTGGCTTCAATCTCTTTAAATAATTTTTTGTTCTTTTGCATTTTAATTATCCGATAACAGAAACTTTTTACTTTAATGACTTTTAATTAATTATTATCATATCAAATAAATTGAAATATTTTTTAAATCGTTCCACATAAATTATTTGAAATATTTTATTACTTTTTATTTAACAATTCACTAATTAAATTATAAAACTTAATACTATTTCATTTGGTTACATAGTTTATGAAAAAGGAATATCAGATTTTTAGAACTTCATAAACTCATTTTTTTAAAAAAACAGATAATCTATTTTTTAATATTCTTCTTTAATCTGAACTTAATAATATTTAAAATTTGTCCAAGACCAATCAATATTTAAATTCAACATCTGTAAAAGTGATGTATTCTAATATCTTTCTAGATATTAAAACTTGATTTATTTATTTTCAAAAAATTTCATCATCTACAGTTTTAAGTATTTTTTTTGTTCACTAATTTGATCAAATTTTCAATATGATGTTTTCTTAAAATTTTATTCTATTGCTTATTTGAAATCCTACAAACATAAGCTTAAATTTTATTATTAATTTCTTCTTTTGTTCCAATTTAACCCTTTATTTTAAATAATCCTGTTTTTTCTGTCAAATCTATAGATGACTTCGAATGTCCCCCAGCACCGATAATTAGTATTTCATCCATTATTATTTATATCTCTTAAAATGTTTGGGCTACTCGGAATATTAATCACTCTTTTGGACAGTGATTTTGAGCAAGTCAAATCCATTTTTGGACAATCTTGATATGGTTTTAGTTCGCTAATTAATTTCCAAGCTGGCCTTGTAAAAATTCTATTTTTATTTGTCTCTCTTAATATCACTTCTAATTCTTTTTTGTTTTCATTTTTGAGAATTATGGTTTGTAACCAATAGTTACTTTCACAATTACTAGGCTCCTTGAATAATGTTAATTCTGAAATTCTTGAAAACTTATTAGAATATACTTCGTATAATTTTCTTTTTGACAATAAAATAGTCTTTAAATTTTCTAATTGAGCACACCCTATAGCTGCATTTACATTTGACATTCTGTAATTATACCCTATTTCGTCATGTAAATATTCCCATTTATGCGGAACTTTAGCAGTGGTTGTTAAATGTCTAGCTCTTTTTGCTAAATCATATGAATTAGTTAATATTGCACCACCATTACCTGTCGTAATAGTTTTATTACCGTTAAAACTAATTACTCCCAAATCTCCAAATGTTCCAGTATGCTTTCCTTTAAAAAAACTGCCTAGAGATTCAGCTGCGTCCTCAATTAATTTTATTTTAAATTTTTTTGAGATAGTTATGAGATCATCTAAATTTGAAGGGTGACCAAATGTATGGACTGGGATTATTGCTCTTATAATTCTCCCAGTCAATTTGTTTATACATATTCCATTTTTTACATATGTATTTTCATATAAATATTGTAATAATTTTTTTGTATCTATTCCTAATGTTTCTTGTTCTATATCAACAAAATGTGGAATAGCATTATTATAAGATATAGAGTTAACTGTGCCAACAAATGTGAAGGAGGGCACAAGAACTTCATCTTTTGGAACAACTCCACATAATTTTAGCCCAATATGTAACGCAGATGTACCGTTTACAACTGCAACAACAAACTTCGATCCAGTGAAATCTGATATTTTTTCTTCAAACTCATTGACATATTTTCCAACTGATGAAACATAAGTTGTATCTAAACAATTTTTTAAATAACTCCACTCGTTGCCAAAAAATAATGGTTCATGTAAATAAAGGTCATTATTTCCTGCAATTGATCTAATTACAGATATAATTTTTTTAGCTATAGAGTTTTCGTCGATCATTACAATAATTATACTTACCTAGATTATCTTTATCACAAAACCATTAATTAATAAATTAAGACCTAGTTTTAATACATCTATATCAACATATTTTGAATACAATTTAAAGGTTGGTTCATTTAATTTAACTATTTTTATTCTTGCTGAAACCCTTCTTAATAAGAGACGAATTCCTATTTTTTAAAAGTTAAAATCTTTAATATTATATTTTTGAAAATTTTCTTTTTTTCTAAACCATTCTATTGTCATTTTTAAACCTAATTTAAAACCTTCTTTATCTTTAAATAATGGTGACCAATTTATTAATTTGCTTGCTAGAGTGTTATCAGATAAGAGTCTATCTACCTCAGACTTTTTTGGCCTTATGCGTTTATTATCAGAAACAATTGTCAATTCTATTTCAAAAATCTCAAAAATTAATGATATTATATCAGAAATTGAAATATCATGATTTGTACCTAAATTGATTATTTCTCCTTCGATATTTTTTGCTTCTATTGATTTTATAAATCCATTTACAGTATCGTTGATAAATGTAAAATCTCTTCTAGGATACAATGATCCAACTTTAATTTCTTTTGCTCCGGATAAAATTTGAGTAATAATTGTCGGTATTATAGCTCTAGCCGATTGCCTTGGACCGAATGTATTAAATGGCCTAATCACAGAAACTGGTAAGCCAAATGATCTATAAAATGAAAGTGCTAATTGGTCTGCAGAAATTTTTGACGCAGAATATGGGGATTGAGCCTGTAATGGATGTTTTTCATTTATGGGGATCGAAATTGCTGATCCATAAACTTCACTTGTTGATGTATGAATAATTTTTCTAATATTTAATTTTCTTGCTGCCTGTAGAATATTTAAAGTACCCTTTACATTAGTTTCTATATACATATCAGGTGAATAATAAGAATATGGTATTGAAATTAAAGCAGCTAAATGTATTACCGTGTCACAATTTTTTAAAGCTTCATAAACCCCATTTGGATCTCTAACATCCCCATGAAAAATTTCACAATTATTTAAAATCTTTTTTGATGAATTGCTTAACCAGCCTATTGAGTTTAGTGAATTATAATTTACAAAAGCCTTTACATTGAAACCATCTTGAACAAGTTTTTCAACTAAATGTGAGCCTATAAAACCATTGGCACCTGTGACTAATATCTTCATTCTACCCTAATTAAATTTTAACATTTTTTTTGTAGACCTGTAGATCTTGAACAAACTACGAAGTAAAATAATTAAAGTAAATAATTTGAATTTATTTAAGAAACTATTTTTAATTTTATCTTTTTCAATTCTTAAAGCAAAAGGCTTTTTTGTTGGTTCTTTTGAAGACCAATTTATTTTATTAGTATTAATCAATTCAAAAAATTTTGATCCTTTTATTGCTCTTAAAAAGTATTTGTTCCAATTGTCCTTTTCAAAATTTCCATTTTCTGGAAAAAAACTCATAAGAATTACATCATTATGATTATTTGAATTATTTGAACTTCGACCATGCCAAGTTCTATTAAAAAAAAAGAAACAATCTCCTTTTTCACCTTTAATTTTTTTCATAATTATAGAAAAATACTTCATAACAAAGGGCGGTGTTTCAATATTCCATACTTTCATTCTAGTTTTAACTAAATGAGATGTTGGCAAAAAAATTGTGGAGCCGTTTCCTTCTAAATTATCTGACAACATTATTCCTAAATTTGTTTCCCCTTCAGCATCTTGATGCAGATAAAGTCCTTTATCTGTGGTTAATGATCTTCTAAGGCCAATCTGTGTTAATCGATAATTTTTACCTAATACATTTTCTAAAACTGAATGAATTTTTTTCTTATTTAAAATTTTTTCAATAAGTTCGAAAGCTCTAAGATCTTGTTGGGGGAATCTTGCTACTATCTCAGAACCTTCTTTAGGTGGAAAATAATCACTCGCAAACTTTTGTTTCATTTTTTTATTTCTAAATTTTTCAAATATAGAATTTGCTAGATTTGATAATTCATTAATTTCATTAGAAGACAAACCAGTCTTTCCAGCGTTTACGAAGCCATTTATTTTAAGTTTATTAATTAAATCAATCATATTTTTGTAAAATTAAACATATTTTAATTTTTTTTTCAAAACTTCTTTCCAATTTTATAAGTTCTCACATATTTAGAACAAAGAATATAAATTTTTTTTATATTAAACTATTTTTTAAGATTTTTAAAATAATTGGTAAATTTAAATTTAACAAAAGATAATTATTTCGTAAGTTCTAAGATCAAATTAATAAATCACAATTGTAGAATTTTCTGTTTATAAAAATTTGTGTCTTCGTGAGTTATATATATGATTATGTGAGATTTACATAAACTATTAACTAGTTTTTCAAGTTGAACCTTATTTTTTTTATCTAAACCGTTAGTAATCTCATCAAAAATTAAAACATCACTTTGTGAAAGAATCGCTCTAGCTATACCTAGCCTTCTTTTTTGACCACCGGATAAAGATTTACCAGCTTCAGTGGTTTTCATGTTTAAACCACCTAATTCAATAATAAACTTTTCTGCATCAACTGATTTTAAACAATTCCATATTTTGTCATCGATTAAATTTTGACCTAATGACAAATTTTCTCTAAAACTTCCCTCAAAAAAATATATGTCTTGAGTTACATACCCAACATTAATTTTATGCGTCTTACTATCAAACTTTTCTTTACTTTTTAAATCTTGATAAATTATAGATCCAGACTGCGGCAAATATATACCAGATATTATGTTAGCTAAAGTTGATTTACCTTTTCCAGATTCACCTTTGATGATTAATATACATCCTTTTTCAACTTTAAAATTTATATTGTTTAAGATGAAGTTATCATTGTACTTAAAGGAAAGATTTTTTATTTTAATGTTGTCTATATTTGTAGCTATATTTTTTCTCTTATCATCTAAGGTAAATTTTAATACTTTAGAAACAGGATATAAACTACCAGCTAATCTTACCAAATTTCCATATGAACCAATTAAACCATTAAATTGATTCATAAGCTTTATACCTAATAAAATAATTGTTGCTGTAGAAGTTATATTTATGGAAGTTAAATCATTATAAAACCAAATATAAAATACTATAAGGCATGACAAAGGAATCAATATAATAAAAGTTCCGATGAAAGCTGCACATAAACCAATCTTTATTTCTAAAGAAGTTAGTTTATGCTGACTTCTTATTCCTTTTTTAAAATGATAATCTAAATTTTTATCAGCTAATATCTGAAAAAGGCCGTTTAATCTATCTGTGATGTGAGCAGAAAATAAATTTCGTTGATCTGCACTATCTATGGAAAGTTTAACTTGGTAATTCATTATATACTTCAAAATAACTAAAAATGGAAGAGATAGTATAGCAAGAAAAGTAAATGTCTTGAAATCGAGATATAAAGAAATAATTGAAAATATAATTGATGAAATAAGAAAATATCCAAAAGTTATTAAATTAGAAATATATGTTACAGACAAATTAGCTTCGTTAGTATTTGTTCCCAGAGCTGTTCCAACTGGAAAATCTCTCATAGTATTCCAATTAGAATTTAAATATATTTTGAATATTCTCTCTTGCAATTTTTTTCTTATTTTTGCTTTTAACCAACTGTTAAAACCTAATAGAGAAAACTTTAATATAAAACTTAACGAAAAGATTAATATTAAAATAAGAAATAAATCCTGAATTTCCGTATTAAAATCAACTATGCCAAAAATTGATTTTATTATTGGAATAGAAGAAGTTTGTTCATAAAGGTAATTAATATTCTCTGTAAAAATAGAAACAAGCATTAATATCCCAAACACATCTAAAAATGCACTTATGCCAGTAACTAAGTAATACAAAATTAAAAATAAGATTATTTTAAATTTTGTGACTTCTATTTGTTTAAATATTAATGTTAATTGACTGAGATTTGAGAAATTCACTATGAACTCATTAATGAGATTTTTATATTATTAAAATTTAATAACCGTTATAAATTTGTTTAAATTTTGTTTCATTTTTAACTATAATTATAAGTGATATTTCTGACATATTTACTTAAACATTTCATAACTAAGAAGAGTATCCTTAGGAATATCTTTTACTGCAATTTTCCCATAAATTTTGTCTGAATCTTTATGAGGGATTCCTGTACCAGGATTTTTGTATTCGACCAAATCTTTGGTCAAAAGTTCTCCAGTTTTAATTGTTTTTTTAGATACCATTGAAACATGATATTTGTTTCTAGTGATCCATTCGGCTTCAAGTATTGTTTTCTTACCATTTCCCAAAACATCATCAATATCTCTTATAAGTTTTACCATTTCTATGAATTGTTGAGGTGAAAGTGACATTTTATGATCAAAACCAATCATATCATTATCCAAAGTATAGTGTCTTTCTATAATTTCAGCTCCCTTAGATACTGCTACTAAACTGGGTAAATATCCTAACTCATGACCAGAATAACCAGTTTGCAGACCATATCGTTCTTTTAAAACTTGAATCATGGACAAATTACAATCTTTTGTAGGTGTAGGATAAGATGAAACACAATGTAATAGAGATAAAGGAGAATTTTTTGATTTAAATATTTCTACTGCTTTATCAATCTCTTCAAAATCAGCCATTCCAGTAGATAAAATCACTGGTATTTTTTTTGAAGAAACGTAATCTAATAATTCAGTGTTAGTTAAGCTGTGGCTTGCTAATTTTATACTTTTGACTTTTAATTTAATAAGAAAGTCAATTGCCTCTATATCAAATCCAGTAACAATAAAATCCATGTTTTTATTCTCTGTATACTCTTTAAGCTCTTGATATTGTTCAAAAGTAAACTCTAAATGCTCTCTTATCTCTTTATATGTACTACCAAACTCTGGAAATCTATTATCTTTAGCGTATAACGTATCTTTTACAGCTAATATTTGAACTGTCCTTTTTTGAAATTTGACAGCATTAGAACCTGCAATATGCGCTAAATCAATCAATTTTTTTGCTATTTCAATAGAACCGTTGTGATTTAACCCTGCTTCTGCAATCACATAACATGAAGCTCCATTTAAATCTTTAAAATTACTCATTTAATTCCTCTCTTATTATTTTTCTTCCTAACATAAAAGCTTCAGCATAATTAACCCCTATTGATGCTCCTCTATGAGAAGCAAGGATTTCTGCGCCTTTAATTGATCTTGGATGAGGCCAATCTCTCATTTCAGTAGTGTAACTATTGAGTGATTTTAACTTTAAATCAATGGTATTATCTATTTCAACAAACCAGTTTGGTGTAAAACTTGTACTTGAATATGGGGTTTGCCATTCTGTACTTGACAAGACTTCAAAAAATAATAAATCTTTTATTCCTATTCCTGGAATAGGTCTACATGCTGTAACTACTGAGTGATGAAGTATCTGATGATCAATGTTAACATCTCCTGAATGGTGGGTATAAATTATGTGTGGTTTAGTCTTTTCAATATATTTTTCAATTATTTTTACAGTCTCTAATCTTAATAGTTTATCAAGTCTATTATCAGGTAAACCTTCAAAATATAAATTATTAACACCCAATAATTTATTTGCTCTTTCAGCCTCACTTTTTAATTTATCTAACTTTTCTTTTTCTATTAATTTAGGGGTTCGACTAGTAATCCCCTCTGCGGCAATTAAAACATCTACTTTATCACCATTATTTACATGCTTTGCTATTACACCCCCACAACCTAAAACCTCGTCATCAGGGTGAGCTGCTATAACCAGTACTTTATTCATTTATTCCTCAAAATATTTACTTTTTAAACTTGCGGCTAAATTTTCAACTACTTCATCTGTAACTTCTTGATTAGACAAACTCTTTAATTCATATAAAAAATTGTAAAAATTAATTTTATACTTATCCGCTATATTTTTTATTTTAGTTAAATGACTTGAATGTATTTTAGATATTCCTAACATAACATCAACTGGCTTTATACCTTGGTTTTCCTTTATCATTGGCAGTATATTTTTCTCAAAAAGTTTAAAAAGTCTTGGTATATCATATGTTTTCCCTTTATCAAAACGAAATGCTAAATCGCATAAAATTTCCGTTTGAGCATTTCCTGCACTTCTTCCAACTCCACCTAAAGTTCCATCAATAAAGCTAGCACCATTTTCAAGGGCAATACAGCTGTTTGCATTAGCCATTCCAAGATTATTATGACCATGAAATCCTATTTCCATATTTGTATTATCTTTCACAACTTTTAAATATTCTTTAATGTCACTTGGTAACATTGAACCTGAAGAATCAACAATATAAAAAATGTCAGTATTGTTCCAATCATCAATTTTTTTGACTACTTTTGCCAACTGAATTGGTGTAATTAAATAAGTCTTCATAGCATTAACAAAAACAGTAAGGTTTGAATTTTTGGCTAAATCACAAAAATTTCTGCATTCATCAATTTTATTAATGTCTTGTCCTATTCTAATAAAGCTTGCACCTTCTTTTTCAGCTTTTTTAATATCACTATTATTACCAATTCCTGGTATAAAAAAGGCTCCAAATTTTGCTTTTTTTAAACTATTTCTAGCTGCGATCAGATAATCAACATCTTTTTCTTTTGCAAAACCTAGCTTGGATGAAGAAGCACCTAATCCAAGCCCATGGCCAACTTCAATATAATTAATACCACTTTTTTCTAGCTCATAACAAATTTCCATTGTATCTTGTTTTGAAAACTGAAAGTTTACTGCATAACTACTATCTCTTAATGTTGCATCAAAAACTTTATAATTATTAATCATAAAAAAAACCTAGAAAAAAGTTCTTCTGCATTTATTTTCATCACAAGTTCTGTTTCATTAGAAGAAAATTTCCATTTATTAAGAAAAATAATCTGATCTTCAATTGCTTTTGATATATCAACAAAAGGAAAATCTGAACCAAAAAGAAACCTATTCACACCAATTTTATTTATAACAAAAGCTATATCTTTTTCTACACTACTGCCTACCCAATAACTTAAAGAAAAAGATGTATCAAAATAAATATTTTTAAAATTCTCAGCAATTAACATCGCATCTAATATTTTTAATCCCCCACAATGGGAAAAAATTATTGGCGACTTTACATTATTTGCTATATGTAAAGCAAATGGTAAAATGTCAATATCGTATATCTTTTTACTCCCATATGCTGTACATATTGTAATGATAAACCCTAATCTTTCAGCTTTCTTTACAAATTCAACACAATCATTCCAATCTCTTTTTTTTATATTTTGAAGATAAGGATGGAATACTATATTCTTAACATTTTTTTTTATTAATATTTCAAAATAATCATCGCTTTTATATTCTCTAAAACTAGCTAGTACAGAAAAATAAAAAAAATCTTTATAATTCAAAGGTAGACTTTCAACCAATTCATTATTGAATAAAATCACATTACTCTTTACAATATTATTAAATGACATTTGTTTTTTTAAATATTCTAAATTTTTAAATAACAAATCATTTGAAATATTAAACAAACCATCTTCTGAAGGTTTTATTACAGGATGAAGAAAGCTATCTAATATTTGCATGTTTTTTTTCTAATAATTAACATAAATTCTCTTTGAGGTATTGAAGCATAATCATGAATTAATTTTACATTTGGTGATAATTTAAAGGCTATATTCATTAATTTTAAAGGATCAAAATAGTTAACAAATGTTTCCTTTTTATAAGATTTATCGAACTTAGTACTAAGCATGTCTACAATTAAAATATCATTGCTTACATCAAATGCTGAATTAATCATGTCTCTAGCAAACTCATATTTATCAATTCCTTCAATTTTTAAATTCAGTAATCCAAACATTGTAACTATATTCCATGTCCTTTTTTTTATATCATCTGTTAAAATATTTTTTACAAAAAATTCTGCATTTTCATGTTTCAATTTACAAAGTTTAATAAAACTTGAATTTATATCAATGCCGGTATAAGTAAATTGTGTCTTCTTTAAACTTTTTAATAAAAACTCATAATAATTTCCAAGGCCACAACCTACATCTAAAATTTTTCTATTTTTAAAATCAGTGTTAGCATAAGCAGTTTTAAATCTAACATTTTGATTAATTAAATTATCCCATCCAAGTGTTTTTGGATCATCCCCAAATTTTTTAAACCTATCTTCATAGCGTTTATTCACATTTTGAAAAATATTTTTAAAAAAAAATTTTTTTTTTCTTTCTTTCAGGTTATCTATCATATTCTACTTTCAATTTTTTTTTTACCATTGTTAATAACTTATCAATTTCAGACTTTGTATCTCCTTTTAAAATAACAAATCCATGCCTTTTTGAGCCTGAGGTTGGTGATTTAATGAAATCACCTTTTTTAAAGTTAAGCCTTAAATGCATTATGTTTTTAATTTTAATTATATCTCGTATACCATTAATTTTAAAAATTTTTCCAGATTTAAAATTCAAAAAATGTAATAGAATAATTTTTTTTGATTTATGAAATTTAAATTCAAATTTTTTGTTAAGCGAATTTGAAATTAGTAAATTGTTTGTGTCTACGTTACTTAATTCAGGCACAATAGTAGACGAAGTTAAAACTCCGCCCCCTCGATTCGCGATCTCTACCAAATAACACTTGTTTTTTTTATTAATAATGAATTCTGAATGAGTTAACCCCTCACTTATGGATAATGATTTAACAATTTTATTATTAATACTATAAATTTTTTCTATTTGTATATCTGTAAGATTTCCAGGATATAAAACATCCGTTATTATTGGTTTATTCCCTTTTTTTATATTTTTTGTAGCAATGCAAAGGTTATGATGTACACCTTTTCTATCTAAACATCCATCGACAGTTACGTGAACCCCCTCAATAAACTCTTCGACTAAAACTTCTCTAGAGTGAGAATTTATTATACCATCAAAAAAAGCTTTCTTAATTTCAGATGATTTTTCAACTTTTGAAACCCCAAAATTTCCTCTGTTATCGACTGGTTTTATTATCAATGGAAAACCAATTTTTTTTGATGCAAATTCAATTTGTTCAAGTGTATGACAATTAAAAAACCTTGGCTGTTCTATTTTATTTTTTTTACAATTTTTTCTCATCCATTTTTTGTTTGTTGTAAATTGTATATCACATATTTCATTCTGTTTATTTTTTAGAACATTTACTAACAATTTTGCAGCATACCGTGAGTAATCACATTGATCTGCAATAATACCGTCAACATTATACTTTCTAGCAATTTCTAATCCTAAAATTAAGTTTCTTGGGTCTAAAATTTCATTGATTTTACTATATTTAAACCCTTCAGCATTTGGATTTTGATCTGTTAATACAAGTTCATATTCATTTTCATAAGCTTTTTTTATAATTGGGACCTGTTCCCATCCTGATCCAATTATCATTAATGTAATTTTATTTTTCATAAATTTATTTTTAAATCTTTCCATTGAATTAGAGTGTCTTTGGGTATTGCACTTCGAGAAAAAAGTTGTCTTAAGTTTTTAAATTCATTCAATTCAATACCATCACTAGATGCTCTTAAAAAATGTATGTTATCTTCATTGATAATTTCATCTTTTAAAATATTCGCCTTTGATACCATCTTAAGTTTAACATTATCTCTAT
>NZIY01000002.1 GCA_002691795.1 SAR116 cluster bacterium | reverse complement strand
CATCTAAATCTGCATATGAATTGATCTTAATGGAGGACGGTGCAAATACACCAGAGTAAAAAGGAGCATAAGCACTTGAGAAATTTATTGATTTCGCTCTTTTTGGATTAGCACCCATTGTAGATATAACTAAATCAACTTTATCAGTTTCTAAAAATGGTATTCTTTGTTTAGATACAACTGGAACTATCTTCAACTTCACACCTAAATCTTTTGCAATTAACTTGGCAACGTCGACATCATAACCTTCATGCTCGCCAGATTTTCCAACAGCACCAAATGGAGGGAAAGCTTCAGGTACTGCAATTTTTACCTCACCTTTTTTTAATATATCACTTAAATCTGCAAATGCAGAACTTAAAGTAAATGTTAGGAATACAAAAAATAATTTAATTAATTTTAACATAATTTCTCCTTTCACTAATTTAATTATTTATTAATATTTTTTTCTCTAAATGCTTTGCATAAACAGCTAGAGGATAACAAAGACAGAAATACATAACTGCCATAATTGGAAAGATTATAAAAGGTTCTGATCCTGGAACAGGAGCATTTGCCCATCTCTTTCCCAATAACATAAGATCTTGAAATCCTATGATATATGCTAAAGAAGTTCCTTTAATTATTTGAATTAAAAAACTTATAGTTGGTGCTACACTATATTTAAAAGCTTGAGGTATAATTATCAAAACTAGGCTAAGTGTAAAATTTAAATTTATACTTATTGCTGCTTCCCATTGACCTTGAGATACAGCGATAATTGAACCTCTCCAAACTTCAGATAGATAGGCTGATGTGAAAATAACTAAAGATAATGTAGCAGCTATCCAAGGGTCTATATCATGCCCAAGCAATTTAGGAACTCCTAAACCTGACAAAAATAAAAGCATTAAAAGCGGAACGGATTGAAACAACCAAACATAAGAAAAACTAAATTTATTTAAGAACTTATTTGGAATTATTCTTAAAAAGGTGATCAAAATTCCTAAAATTCCACCTCCTACAAAAGCAATTAGTGATAAGTATATCGTAAATCTACAAGCTGCAATTAATTGGGATATAATGATACCTTCAGGCTTACCTAAAATATTTATTAATAAATCTTCCATTACAATGCTCTTTTACCAAGTGAAATTTTAAAAATTATTTCTAAACATGATTTGTAAACTAGAGACATAACTATATATAGAAAAGTAAGTACAATAAATATTTCAAATGAACGAAAAATTCTACTATCTATAAAAAGTCCCGCATGTGTTAAGTCTGTTACTCCTATCTCAGAAATTATACCTGTTGTTAGAAAAATAAATATGAATTGGCTAGATAATGATGGAAACATTTTAATAATTGTTTGCGGCAATATTATTTTTCTAAAAACTATTTTTTTGTTTAGGTTTAAAGCCAAGGCAGCTTCAATTTGTCCTTTAGGTGTTGACTCGTATCCACTTCTTAATATTTCTGCAAAATATCCTGAAAAATTAATCGTTAAAGCTAATAAAGCGTGACACCAAAAAGGCCATACATAACCAAAAAGAGCTGGCAAGCCAAAGGTTATAAAAAATATTTGAACAATTAGTGGAGTATTTCTTATGAAATCTACATAACAAGTACTTATAAAACTTATGCCAAAAACTCTCCAATAAATTAAAGCTGCTAATATAAAAGCTATCATAAATCCCAATATCCCACCAAAAATTGTCAGAGCTGTGCTTACGAAGATGCCATCTAGTAAAAGTGATAAATACTCTTGAGAGCGATAAATTTCAAAAAATCTTAACTCAAACATATGCACACCAAAAGTGTGAGATTAATCTAAAATGATGTTAAGTGATTGCTTTTTATTCAATATTTGAATTATTTTAATAATTAAATCGTTTTTGATTAAAATTTAATCAATAGAGTTTGCTTTGAATTAACAATTTATAAAATAGCATTTTGAAATCTATTTAAATCGTGAACACCTAAACTTTTTGCTCTTAACGTAATTAAATTCCATGCTTCTTGAGCAATAGGAATTCCATTTTGCATTCTATCATTATAGATATTTTTTTCGTTATCACCAGGAATCATAACTTTTTCAAAACCTTCTGCAGGAGGTGAAGATCTTACGAAATTAGAATAGTCTTGAACTTCTTTTGAGAAATAATCTACATCAACAAACTTTTCAACATCTATGTAAATAGAAAGCATACCGTTTGCAAATGGTCTAATATTTTTATGATCTATTGCGCACGTATCATTACTTGTGAGTGCCCCACCTAAAATCTCCATCATAAAATTAATACCTGAACCCTTATGCATTCCAAATGCTGTTATTGCACCATCTCCTTTATCTGGATTTGGAACATCATCTGGTCCAATTTTGCCGTATAAAGCTTCTGTATTATTTGTAAGATTTCCTAAGTTGTCGATTAAAGCACTCATAGGTAATTTTTTACCGCCTTTTTGAGCAACTAAAGCTTTGCCCTCAGCGACAGTAGATGTTGCCATATCTAAAATTACATGTTCTTTTCCTTTTACAGGAATTCCAATTGATAGTGGAGATGTGCTTCCTCGTCTATCTGAACCGCCATAAGGAGCTACTAACAAACTACCTCTTACATTAACAAAATGTAAAGAAACACAATTTTTGTCAGCAGCTAATTCTGACCAATCGCCAATTCTGCCAAGATGACCTGAGTTTTTCAATCCAATAAGAGCAATTCCGTGAGTTTTTGCTCTATTAGTACCCTCTTGAACAGATTTTTCACCCATAATTTGACCAAAACCCTGATTAGCGTCTATCAAAGCAAGAGCTCCAGAATCTAAAATTAAAGAATGTTGTTTATTAGGAAAAACTTTGCCTTGATCTACCCAATCACAATATCGAGGAACTCTTACAATTCCGTGACTATCATGGCCTTTAAGGTTTGAAAGGCATAATCTTTTAGAAATAAGATTTGCTTCTTCTTTAATACAACCTTTTTTTTCAAAAATCTCAGATATTAATATTTCAGCAACCCTAACATTTACTCTAAATTGATTATCCATTTAACGTATTCTTTCCATTTATTTTTTTTTTAATTATGTTACTAAATAACTTTCCGTTAATAACTTAGAGAAATAAAATATTAACATCAATAAAATATATATTACATACACTACTTATTGGCTTTATTGGCGGATGTATATTTAACTATTTATTACTTCCTTTACCATGGGTTTTAGGTCCTGCGTTTTTAGTAGCAATCTTTGCTTTATTTAAAGTCAACGTTTTAATACCACCAAAGTTTAGAAATCCATTCATTGGTGTACTTGGAGTTTGGTTAGGAGGATCTTTTGATTCATCAATTCTTGATAATGTAGAAACATGGTTTTTCACACTATTATTGTTAGCTCTATATATACCTTTTGCATTTTCTTTAACATTCCTAGTACTTCATAAAATTAGAAAAATTGAAAAACCAGAAGCATTTTTTATTGCTTCACCTGGTGGACTTCTTGAAATGGTTTTGGGTGCTGAAGAATGTGGTGCAGATTCTAAACAAGTCGGAATAATACATATGATTAGAATTTTCTTAACAGTATTTACAATTCCATCATTAATTTTGATATCGTTTCCAGGGTCATTTAAAAGAGAAGCTATTTGGCCAATAATGGATCTAGATCTGATTAATTTAATCATTTTATTTGTGATTGTATATTTAGGTATTTTTATTGGTAAGATTATAAAATTGCCTGGCCCTAGATTATTTGGACCACTGTTGTTAAGTGCAATTATAAGCATTTTTGAAATCTACAAAATTGAAATGTCTATAACAGTGGTAATTTTTTCACAGTTAGTATCTGGAAGTTTCTTTGGTAGCAATTTCAACGGATTAAGTTGGAAAATTGCTGGAAAATATATTGGTCATTCAGTTTCAGTTGTTATAACTTTAATTATATCATTATTACCTTTCATTTTGATTGTAAAATTAATTTCAGAAATAACTCCAGCTTCAATTTTTCTTGCATTTGCTCCTGGTGGTGTAAATGAAATGGGTTTACTATCTTTTTTATTAAATATTGAGCCAGCATTTGTAATAACTCATCATTTATTTAGGTTATCAGTTGTAGTTATAATTTTAGGACTGGCACAAAAATTTTTGTATCCAAAATTTAAATTAATGGTAAAACAAAGAAAATAATTTATGGAGGCTTGTTTGATAAAAGGATTAATTGCACCAATTCTATCACCATTCGACGATGAACTAAAATTCAATCAACAGATGTATAACGATTTGGCTCACGATTTACTTGAAAACGGTTGCTCTGGATTAGCCCCTTTTGGGACGACTGGAGAAGCCTTATCATTAAGTAATAATGAAAGAATGAAAGCTTTAGAAGGATTATTAAATAGTGGTGTTAAAGCTGATCAACTAATTCCAGGGACAGGTTTATGCAATTTTCCAGATACTGTAATGATTAGTAAACATGCTCTAGATTTAGGATGCCATGGCGTTATGACTTTACCACCTTTTTATTTCAAGGGCATGAGTGATGAAGGTTTATTTGAATATTTTGAAAAATTAATAGAAGAAATTAATCACAGCAAACTTAAGATTTATTTATACCATATACCTCAAGTTTCTGGGGTTGGACTTTCAATTGATTTAGTATCAAAACTAAAAAAATCATATCCTGATATTGTTGTCGGCATTAAAGATAGTTCAGGTAATTGGGAAAATACAAAATCTCTATTAGGAATAGATGACCTAGTTGTTTATCCAGGCGCAGAGTTACCAGTAATTGAAGCAATAAAGCTTGGAGCTCCAGGCTGTATTTCAGCTACTGCAAATTTAAATGGTGGTGATATATCTAAAGTTATAAATTTTTGTCATGATAATGAATGGGAAAAAGCTGAAGATTTACATAAAAAAGTCACAAAAGTAAGACTCTTGTTTCAAGATTATGCACCTATACCTGCACAAAAAGGTCTC
Source organism: SAR116 cluster bacterium (assembly GCA_002691795.1). GTDB lineage: Bacteria > Pseudomonadota > Alphaproteobacteria > Puniceispirillales > Marisalimonadaceae > TMED54. The sequence continues at coordinate 11,575 of NZIY01000002.1, read as the reverse complement.
TTAGCTAAAAAAACAAAAATTAGTGAGTGGTCAAATGTTAGACCGCCGCTGAAATCTATCAATGATGATAAAGTATTAGAACTTGCTAATACCTTAAATAATGAATTTGGTTATTCATATTAGTTGAGGAAATTTTTGTGACTAAAAATAAAATTAAAGGTCAATGTCATTGTGGGAAAGTAAAGTTTTCTATTAATTGTGAATTAAAAGAACTTAGAAGATGTAATTGCTCTCATTGTCGAAGAAAAGGTTATGTAATGACAACTGTCAATAAAGATGAATTTAATTTAGACAGTGGAGAAGATTATTTGAATATTTATCAATGGAACACAAAAGTTGCTAAACATTTTTTTTGTAAAATTTGTGGTATAAATACACACAATAAAAGAAGAACAAACCCTAATGCTTTTGGTGTTAATGTTGGTTGTTTAGATGGATTTGATATGTCTTGGATTCAAAATGTTTCTGATTTTACAAATGGACAAGAGTTCACACTTGAAGATCAAAAGCAAGGCGAAGCTTCATTACAGAAAAAATAAAATTTTAAAATTTTGAATAATCAACTTTTTTATTTTTATCAATGTAAGACTTTACATCTGACAGTGGATATTTTAGACCAGACGCACAATTAAACAAAACAACTTTTTCATTATTAGAAACTAGTCCTTGTTTTATTGCTTTTTTAAGAGCTGAAAAAGTAGCAGCACCCTCAGGACACATTAAAAGTCCATCTTGTTTAGATATAAAATCTCGGTCGTTTAGAATTTCATCATCAGATACAGTGATTGAAAATCCATTACTTTCATTTAAAGCTCTAATAATTAAAAAATCACCTACTGCTATTGGAACTCTAATTCCAGAAGCTACTGTTTTTGGATCTTCCCAAAGATCTGCAAATTCTTTATTTTCTTTCCATGCCTTATAAATTGGTGCACATCCATCTGATTGAACGGCAACCATTCTTGGTTTTCTTGAGATCCATCCAAGTTCCTCTAATTCATTAAATGCTTTCCACATACCTATCAAACCAGTTCCTCCGCCAGTTGGATAAAAAATCACATCAGGTAACTCCCAATTAAATTGTTCCGCCAGCTCAAGCCCCATAGTTTTTTTTCCTTCTATTCTATAAGGCTCTTTTAAAGTTGATACATCAAACCAACCTGTTTCTTCCTTTCCATCAAATACAATTTTCCCACAGTCATTAATAAAACCATTAACAAGATAAGTCTCTGCTCCCAGAGCGTTAATTTCTCTAATATTTATTTCTGGAGTATCCTCAGGACAAAATACAGTACATTTAATATTTGCCCTTGCACAATATGCAGCTAATGCAGCACCAGCATTTCCATTTGTCGGTATTGCCATATGTTTAATACCAAGTTGCTTTGCCATGGATACAGCTAAACATAAACCTCTTGCTTTAAAAGAAGAGGTTGGTAAATAACTCTCATCTTTTACAAATATATCACCTGAAGAATTAATACTTTTTTTTACATTTTCAAGATTTACTAATGGAGTTAAAATTTCATTTAAAGAAATTCTAAAATCTCTATCTACTGGAAGTAGAAAACTATATTTCCAAAAACCATTATAATTTATTTTATGAAGTTCTTCTTTAGATATTATTTTTTTAATCTTATCAAGATTATAAACAACTAAAAGTGGCTTACCAACTTTAGAAAGATTGTGAATTTCATTTTTATTATACTTTTCACCTGTAAGAGAACATTCTAAATGAGAAACATAAGTATCCATAAGCTACCAAATTAATTTTATAAAATTTAAATTTTTTTATAATTTTGCGCAATTATTTGTTATAAGAACATAGAAGGTATAACTTGAAAAGTCTTAATAAAAATATCACTCAAAATCTTTGGGTTTTTTTTTCCTTAATGGTCATTTTAATAATTTTAAGTCCTATATCTTTTATTTTATTTAACTCATTTAATTTTAATTTTTACAATTGGAATCACCTTTTTTCAACAAAATTAAGTTTATATGTAATTAATACTATTATTTTATTATTTGGTGTTGGTTTTTGTTCTCTAGTGTTAGGACTAACAACAGCGTGGATAATAGCAAGATACGATTTTTTCTTATCAAACATTTTGGAATGGGCACTATTACTTCCAGTAGCAATCCCAGCATATATAGTTGCTTACTGTTACACTGATTTTTTAGATTTTAGTGGACCTCTTCAATCTTTAATAAGAGATATTTTTTTGTTAGACAACAAATCTAGCTATTACTTTCCAAATGTTAGATCAATGGAAGGTACCATTATCGTAATGTCATTTGTACTTTATCCGTATGTGTATTTTTTATCTAAAGTTTCTTTTATTTCAACTCCAGTAAGTTTATATGAGCTAGCTCAATTAAGAGGAAATTCTATTTTTTTTAATGTTGCTCTTCCAATTGCAAGACCTGCTATAATAGGGGGGGTTTCTCTTGTTCTTATGGAAACAATTTCAGATTTTGGTACTGTTGAGTTTTTTGCAATTGAAACAATAACATTAGGTATTTTCAATCTCTGGCTTGGCATGAATGATTTTAATTCAGCGACACAACTAGCTGTTATTTGTTTTACTTTTATTATCATTTTGCTAACAATAGAGCTAATTTCAAGAAATAAAAAAAGATACGATGATTTAAATATTAAAGGTCTATCTAATTTTAAAATCAAACTATCTTTAAAGAATAGTTTTTTACCTATTTTTCTGTGTATGATTCCAATAACAATAGGCTTTGTTTTACCTGTTATAATTTTAGTAAATCAAAGTGTATCAAGTTTTAATAATCATAATTTTGAAATTATACTTGATATATTTTTGAATACTATATTTATAGGTGGGATTAGTTCCTTTTTGATTATATTTTTTGGAATTTTGTTATCACTTACAATTAATTATAAAAATAATAACAACTACCTGAAACTATTGGCAATTATTGCTGGAAGTGGTTATGCGTTCCCAGGAGTTATTTTAGCACTGGGAACTACATATTTTTTTAGTTACTTGCAAAATATTCCTGTATTAGAAAATTTCTTGCTTGTGGGTAGTATATTTTCTTTAATCGTTGCTTATATTGCAAGGTTTAATGCGATAGGTTTCAATTCAATAAATTCAGGTATTTTAAGGGTCCCAAAAAATATTGTAGAAGCTAGCCTGACATTAAATACTTCGTTTGAAAAAACAACGTACAAAATTATATTACCATTAATTAAACCATCAATATTAATTGGAGCCTTATTATCTTTTGTTGATATTGTAAAAGAATTACCAATAACCTTGATTTTGAGACCATTTAATTTTGAGACTTTGGCAACTTATAGTTATCAATTTGCAAAAGATGAAATGTTTGAACAGTCTGCCTTATCATCTCTTTTAATAGTGTTTGTTGGAATTATGCCAATTATATTATTAAACTTAATACTTAAACCTGAAAAATTTTTATATAAATAAATATTGCTTGTGATAAAAAAAATTATAATATTATTTTAAAAAAGAATTTTTTATGGCCAAATTATATGACAAATGTCTAAAAGTAGGTTTACGAATGACCTTACCAAGAAAAGTTATTCTTGAGGTAATAGAAGACGCAGAAGATCATCCAGATGTAGAAGAAATGTATCGTAGGGCAGTTGTGAAAGACAAGACTATTTCGATAGCAACAGTTTATAGGACAATTAAACTTTTTGAAGAAGCAGGAATTATTGAAAGATTAGATATAGGTGATGGTAGAGCAAGATATGAAGAAGCTGGCGAACATCATGAACATCTTGTTGATGTTGAAACTGGAGAAATATTTGAATTTCAAAATGAAGAACTTGAAGAAATGAAAAGGCAAGTTGCATTAAAGATGGGATACGAATTAGTTGATCATAGATTAGAGCTTTTTGGAAAGAAAATTAAAAAATAAATTTTATACTTTAAATTCCTTTAAAAATATGTGATAATGATTATCATTATCAAGAGAAAAATATGAAAGAAAATATTATTATATTAACAGGTGGTAGTCGAGGAATAGGACACGCTACATCAAAGAGATTTTGGGAAAATGGCTGGAGAGTTATTACGTGTTCAAGATCAGAGGTTGCACCTCAATGTCCTTGGGAAAAAAGTAAGAGAGATCATATTCAAATTGACCTAGAAAACCTTCATGACTTGAATAGTAAAATTCAAGAATTAAAAAAATTATTAGATGGAAGACCAGTCAAAGCGTTAATAAATAATGCAGCTGTATCTCCAAAAAGTAGTGATAATAAGAGACTTGATTTCAGCGAAACAAATGTTGATCTTTGGCAAAAAGTTTTTAATGTGAATTTTTTTGCACCAATAATTTTATCCAAAAACTTGATAGAAAATTTACAATCAGCTAATGGAGTTATAATTAATATAACTTCAATAGCTAGCGATATGGTTCATGAATTTGCCGGACCAGCATATGCAACATCAAAAGCAGCTTTGAAATCACTCACAAGAGAAATGGCGTCAGATCTAAGTAAATACAACATCCGAGTTAATGCTATCGCTCCAGGTGAAATTGAAACTAGTATGATAACAAAAGACTCTCAACATCTTATAAAAAAAATTCCAATGGGCAGATTTGGTAAACCTGAGGAAGTCGCTTCTGTTATATATTCAATGTGCTCTGAGTCTTTTTCTTATGTCAATGGAACAGAAATAGCAATCAATGGTGGACAAACAGTCTAATTCAAAAAAAAAAATTAAGATAATTGGTTACAGCGCTTTTACATTTTTTTTAATAAAAGGTTTACTTTGGATTATACTTGGTGGATCAGCTGTTAATTATTTATTTAACAATTTTTAATTACCAATAAACAATGTCAATAATTTCCTGAGCTTTTGGAGCTAATTTTGCAATGTCTTCAATATATAATTTATCTTCCTTAAAACTTCCTAATTTTTTTAATTTCATAGGCCTTTCAAATTTATCATTTATAGGATATTCATAATTAACATTTGCATATAATTTTTGAGCCTCTTCACTTACTAAAAATTCTAAAAATTTTATTGCTTCTTTTTTTCTTTTTGAATATTTAACAACACCCCCACCTGAAATATTGATATGGGCACCTCTTTCATTTTTACTTTGATTTGGAAAAATAATTTTAATAGAATTTGCCCATTTTTTATGATCATCATTATCTGAATAATTAAGTTTACCATAGTAATAATGGTTAATTATTATAATTTTACACTCGCCAGAAAATATGCTTTTAATTTGTGCCCTGTCATTTCCTTGAGGTCTTTTGGCAAGATTATTTATTAATCCTTTTGCCCAAGCAAAAGCTTTATCATAACCATTATTTGCTATCATTGATGCCATTAGTGCTCTGTTATATACATGACTGCCTGGTCTTGAACAAACTTTACCCTTAAATTTGGGATTTGCTAAATCCTCATAGGTAGAAACTTCACCTTTTAAAAACTCATTTTTTGCTATCCCTATAACTCTAGATCTTTTCGACAATCCAAACCAAGTCCCATCTTTGCTTCTCAAGTGACTTGGTATATTATCATTCAAAATTTTAGAATTAACCTTAGCTAACAAATCTTTATCTTTATAAATATAAAGTCTTCCAATATCGACTGTTAAAACTAAATCAGCTGGAGTGTTTTTACCCTCAGATGCTAATCTTTGTGCTAAACCTTTTGAAGAATATACAACATTTAACTTAATATTAGTTTTATTTTTATAAGCATCTAAAAATGGTTGAAGAAGGTAGGGTTGTCTATGTGAATATATGTTAAGTTCTTTAGAAGTAGCTGTTTTTAAGCTACAAAACACAAGAATTGAGAACACTAAAATGTTAACTATTTTCATTTTGTATGACCTTGTTATTTTTGTTTAATTTGTGAGGTTTTAAATTTAATGAATACGTATAAATAATCTTAAAACTTTTAAAAATAGAATTAAAAATTAAAGTGCAACACTCGATTATAGGAAAAAGATAAATTTTAAAAATATTGTTCCTTGAAAAATTTTCTTTATCGGATAAACCATATTTAATTTTTTGGTTACTCTGAGAGTAAACTAAAGTATTAAAAAAATAATCCCAAATAGCGAAAGTTACTCCAAAATTTTTATCATGATGTTTTTTTTCAACAGAATGATGTATTTGGTGTTGAGCTGGTGAAATTAAAAATTTTTCAACTATTTTTCCATAAGATATACTTATATGAGAATGTCTTAAATTTGATCCCAAAAGATGAAATATAAAAGAAAAAAGATTAGCACCTAACACTGTTACTAAAGATAATTCTCCTGAGGATATAAAATAGAATATTCCTATAACTGCACCTTGTGAAATCGCATTTCTTAAAACAAATATAACACCTTCAATTGGGTGAGTTCTAAATACAGTCATTGGAGTTAAAACTTCAGCAGAATGATGAATTTTATGAAAACACCAAAAAAATTTTATTTTATGCATCAACATGTGAACTAAGAATTTTGAAAAATCGTCAACAATAAAAAAACATATTGTAAATATTATTGGTAAAAATATGCTTAGATAATTTATTGAAATTGGCTCAATAATATTTTGAGCATACATAAATTCGAAAATGAATGTAGCTATTACAATCTGCGATAACAGAATAGGTGAAAATATAATCATAATTAATGAATTAAAGACATAAAGTGAATAATCAACAAATGATGATTTCGAAAAATATACTTTCTTATCAAAAATTAATTTTAAAGAATTAATTAATGTATATTTTCTAAAACAATATAACCATAAAAAAGCGATCAGAAAACCAGACAAAAGATAACCCAAAAAAATTCTTTTTTGGGGATTTATAAAATTATCTGGTATAAAATTTAAAACTTCAAAATCCATTTTATTATAATATAGAGATGTAAGACATCAGGGTGAAGATGTCTTACAATAATCTTTAATTAGTCATTTTCAGCAGATTTTTTTGTGCCTAACGTTTCTATTAAGGATGCCATTCCACCTGTAACATCATTTGATCTAGACTTTAAAGCATACTCCTTAGCCATAAGTTTTTGGATTTTAATCATGTGAAGTTTATAATATCCAATAGATGAGCCTTGATCCTTAAGATAATTACCTGAGGAGTCAATGCCAACAACTTGTGAAAGATTTGGCATTAATGGACCAAAGCCCATCATTCTGTTTAACCTATTAAAAGTATCACTTTTATTTTCAACACCAGATTGTAAAGCCATTGCAAAGCCTTTTAATTCTCCCCAATGCTTTAAATATTTAGACATTGCCTTTTCCATGCCTGAACCAGATGAAAGTGCTTTCTCAACTGCTATTAAATCTTTGTAAACAGACCCAGCATACTTATGTACAGCCTCAGATATGACTTGAGCCCAGTTTGAACAAATTTCTTGAGCTAAATCTTGAACTTTAGTCAAATCTGATGAAGATAACTTATTACCATCAGCAGCTGTAATGATCTTTCTTCCATCTATAAATGCTTTTGTAACTGTTTTTAGATAATTAGTTTTACCACCCTTATCAAATGCAGAAGCATAATATGCATGTCCATATGTCATTTCCTTATACAAATCTACAACTCCATCTTTGTTAAAATCAGCAGCTTTAAGATCTTTCTTTTTCGCAACATCATAGCTTTGCTTTGCCGATAATGTCATAGTGTGTGCAGCAGCACCCCAATAACCAAATGCTTCATCCCAACTGTGCTCTTTTCCAGTGTAAGCTGCACCTTTTTTATAAGGTTTATTATTAGGTTTATTACTTGCTGTCATTTTCTCATCTAAATAATTGTCACATGCTTGATGATAAAGGACAGCTCCCATTGTGTATTTTGAAATTAATTGCGGATAATTCATACCATTTCTCGTATCAACACCACCAGAAATCTTTGAAGCTTTTTTAATCATAAATCTAATAACATCAGAGCCTGACATATTGTTTGGCCAAGATAATTGAGGTCTTTTATCAGCTTTTCCAGCTAAGTTTGAACCTGTTGAAATTTCACCAACTATTTTTTGTTTTACAGGAAACTTTGATGAACTTTTTGGGTCTAGAATTGCCATTGTTTTAGTTTTGTCCTTATTTTCAAAATAATTCATCATTTTATTTAATGTGTTTGAACTTGGATCATTTGGATTACCATTTGACACAATTTTCTTCAAACTATTATGTTGAAGTTGCCTAGCTATTTGACCTGTATATGCGGTCGAATCAGTTTTGGAACCTTTATAACCTTTTACTGTAACGGGATTATTTTCTCCATAAATGTGACCATCAGAAAAAGAGCTTGAGGTCGATAACAAAGAAAGCGATAATGATGCTAAACTTAAAACTGCAGCATTTTTTATAAAACTATATTTATTTATTTTTAACATAAATTCCTCTAATTAAATTAATAATCATTATGAATCATATTGATAATGATTATCATTAACAACAATCTAAGGATATTGTCAATAGTAAATGTAAATAATAATTATTCTCATATTGACAATCATTATCAATATCAATTAGAATTTAATAATGATAATTTGCTTGTGTAATAACATCTCTGAAAAAGAAATTGAAGATGCAATTGAAAGAGGATCTACAAAAGCAACCGATGTTTACGATGCTTTGGGATGTAAGCCACAGTGTGGAAGCTGTATGGATTACATCAAAGACAAAATTCTGGTAAAGTCCAATAATATTGAAATAGCTTAGTCTTTTTTATTTTCCAAAATTTGTTCCTGTAAATAATTTTTTAATCCTGCATTCTCAATGAGGTGTTGTTGTGATTCTATCCAATCAATATGTTCTTCTGTATCTTCAAGTATTTTTTTAAACATTTCAGACGTCACAAAATCATTTTTTTGTTCACAAATAGGTATTGCCTCCTTCAAGCATGATTGATTAGTCATTTCAAGATTTAAATCTGAACTAAACATCTCTGGAACATTTTCTCCTATTTTTAATTTACCTAAATCTTGTAAATTTGGTAATCCCTCTATAGTCAGTATTCTCTCTATTATCCAATCAGCATGTTTCATTTCTCCCATTGATTCATCATATATTTTATTTGCAAGACCAAGAAAACCCCAATCCTTTAACATTCTTGCATGTAAAAAATATTGATTTATCGCTGTTAGTTCATTTTTGAGTATTATATTCAATTGTCGAATAACAAGTTTATCACCTTTCATTTTAATCTCCTTTTTATAAAAAATTATATCATTTAAAAAAATATACAAGATAAATTATTGATTTCATTGAATAAATACTAATAGTTATGATTATCAATATCATTAGCAAAATTTAAAATTTATCAAATTTTGACTTTTATATGCTTATTTGTAAGTATTGAAAAATAAATAAATTATGACCGATACAATTTTAAATATAGCAACCTTCCCTGGAGACGGCATAGGTCCAGATGTCATAGACTCAGCTATACAAATTATTAAAAAAGCTTCAACAAAAGTTAGTAATTTAAATTTAAATTGGAATTATATCGAAGCTGGAGCTACCTATTATAAAAAAACTGGAATGGATGTGGAACCTGATGGAGAAAAAAAAGCATCAGAAGCAGATGCAATTTTTTTAGGTGCGATTGGATTACCAACTGTAAGAAAAAAGGATGGAACAGAAATAGCACCACATTTGAGATTTAGGGAGGTATTTAATCTTTATGCTGGAGTAAGACCTGTAAAAGCATACAAAAATTCACCTCAAAGATTAAGCAACAAAAATGCTGAAAAAATTGACTTTGTAGTATTAAGAGAGTGCACTGAAGGGTTGTTTTACACCGCAGCGGTTCATAATAGAAATAAAATTGTAAATAATGATGAAGTCGAAGACATCATGAGAATAACAAGAAATACAACAACGAAACTTCATAATTTTGCATTTAAGCTAGCTGAAAAAAGAAAACAAAAAGGTAAACTTGGAAAAGTAACATGCGTTGATAAGGCTAACGTTTTTAAATCACAAGCTTTATTTAGAAAAATATTTAATGAAATTAAAGACGAATACCTAAATATATCAGCTGACACATGCTATGTAGATGCTATGGCTCTTAATCTGGTCCGACAACCATGGGAATATGATGTTATGGTAATGGAAAACATTTTTGGCGATATACTCTCAGATTTGGGTGGAGGCTTAGTTGGTGGCATGGGCATGGCGTCATGCGGGGAAATTGGAGATAATCATGGTTTATTTCAACCTGCCCATGGAAGTGCGCCAGATATTATGGGTAAAAATAAAGCAAACCCACTTGCAACAATATTAAGTGGATCAATGATGTTAGAATATCTTGCTGATAAAAAAAATTGTCCTCAAGCTAATGAAGCTGCGCTAATAATAGAAAATGCTATTGAAGAAGGGTTTAATAAAAATTTGTTACGACCATTTGAATTTGGAGGAGATATGTCCACTACTGAAATAACATCTCAAATTTTAGATTTAATTAAATAAAGAGAGGTTTCATATGTTTGTTATAACTGTAGACTTTGAAATTAAAAGTGAATATGTAAATCAATTTAGAAGTAGAATTTTGCAACAAGCAAAAGATTCATTAAGCAATGAAGAAAAGTGCTTCATATTCGATGTATGTTTTGATGAAAAAAATACAAACAAAGTCTTTCTTTATGAAATTTATCAAGATAAAGATGCTTTTGACTATCATCTCAAAAGTGATCACTATTTAAGCTTTGATAAAGATGTAAAAAATTGGGTGACAAAGAAAATAGTTAATCAATTAATTAAACAAGAGTAGTGAGGTTAAGATGCTTATTGGTGTAATAGGTGATGATTTTACCGGCTCTTCAGATATAGCAAATAATTTAAAAAAAGCTGGAATGTCAGTTGGTATGTATTCTGGAGTGCCTGACAATAAAATAAAATTAAATAAGTATAATGCTGTTGTAATCGCTCTTAAGACACGGACAATTCCAATAAAAAAAGCAATTTCAGAAAGTATTAAAGCTTTAGAATGGTTAAAATCCAAAAAGTGTAAAAAAATCATTTTTAAATATTGCTCTACTTTTGATTCCACAAAAAAAGGTAATATAGGGCCTGTCATTGATGCAATTATGAAAAACTTAAATGTTGACTTTACTATTGCTTGTCCATCGTTCCCAGATGCAGGAAGAACATTATATCAAGGCCACATGTTTGTTAATGGTGTGCCACTCAATGAATCAGGCATGGAAAATCATCCACTTACACCCATGACCGATCATAACCTTGTTAGATGGTTAAACTATCAAACAAAAGGAAAAGTTGATTTAATGAATTCCGTCACAATCAAAGAAGGTGCTAAATCAATAAAAAAAAGAATAACTGAATTAAAAAAAAGTAATGTGAAATACGCAATTACTGATACTCTTGATAATCAAGATTTTGATTTAATTTGTAGTGGCACAGATAATTTAAAATTTCTTACAGGTGGCTCAGGTATAGCACTAGGTCTTCCAAAAGTTTTCAAGAAAAAAGGTATGCTTAAAAAAAGCAACTCTAAGTTACCTAATGTTAAAGGAAACACAATCATTCTCTCAGGCTCTTGTTCTCTAACAACTAATGAACAAGTAAAATTAT
>NZIY01000001.1 GCA_002691795.1 SAR116 cluster bacterium | reverse complement strand
GTATTTCAAAATGATCCTAGATGATTTTTTTACAAGAGCTCTTTTAGCTGGTATAGGGATGGCAATTGTTGCTGGTCCATTAGGATGTTTTGTTATTTGGAGAAGATTAGCTTACTTTGGGGATACTCTTGCTCATTCGGGTTTGCTTGGGGTCACAATAGGCTTTATATTAAATATTGATTTATCTTTATCTGTTTTTGTAATATCTGGAATTATTGCTTTACTTCTTATAGTTTTACAAAAGAAAACTAAATTAGCTGGTGACGCTTTGCTAGGTTTGCTTGCTCATTCTTCACTTGCAATTGGCCTCGTTTTCATCGCAATACTTACAACAATACGTTTTGACTTAATGGGTCTATTACTGGGTGACATTCTTTCTGTGACACCGAATGACATTATAATTATTTGGCTTGGAGGAAGTTTAATCCTTTTAGTCTTATTTTATATCTGGAAATCCTTGTTCGCAGCAACTGTAAGTTATGACTTAGCAAAAGCTGAGGGAATGAACCCAGATATTTCAAATTATATCTTTACTGTAATTTTAGCAGGTATTATTGCCATATCTATCAAAATGATTGGTGTTTTATTAATTACAGGTTTGCTATTAATACCTCCTGCCATGTCTAGAAACTTTAGTACAAGTCCCATTCAAATGATGTTTTTTTCAATCATTGGTGGCATATTATCAGTGGTAATAGGTTTATTTTGTTCTTTAGAATTAAATACTCCTTCTGGCCCCAGTATTATAGTTGCTTCATTGATGCTTTTTATAATCTCCTTATTTTTTAAAAAAGGAATGACTATTGTACAAAAATCAAAAATTTGATATTTTAAAAAATGTTTGAATTATCATATAATCAGGAAACTGTTCACAAACTTTTAGAAGCATCTGATAAACCACTAAAAGCATATAACATTCTATTTGAAACTCAAAAGTTAGGAATTAAATCCCCTACTCAAGTTTATAGAGCTTTAGACAAATTAATTGAATTAGGTAAAGTTCATAAAATTGAAAGTAAAAATGCATTCGTTGCCTGCAGTAAAATTAATTGTTCGAATCAAAATTCTACATTTTTTTTAATATGTGATCTTTGCGAAAATATCATTGAACTTGAAGATCAAAAAATCAATAAACAGTTAAATAAAACTTGCGAAAAATATGGAAGCAAATATAAAAATCACACTATAGAAATATCTGGCACTTGTTCAAAATGTCATTAATTAAAAATTAATTGCAACCGTATTGTTAAAAACAATTATCAAGACAAAAACTTAGGAAACCATAGTGCGATTTCAGGGTAAAACATTACCAATAACATTCCTATGATTTGTAATGCAATAAATGGTAGCACAGAGTAAAATATTTCCTGTAACTCGATATCAGCAGGTGCTACGGATTTTAACCAAAAACAAGCAGGACCAAAAGGAGGTGATAAAAAGTATATTTGAATATTCATCACAAAAAGCACACCAAACCATACTGCAGCCCATTCAGGTTCTAAACCAAGTTCAGGCGCCATACTTACCACAACAGGCGCAAATACAGGAACAGTAATAAATGCAATTGCAATCCATTCCATAAAAGTTCCAAGAACAACTAAAATACCCATCATTACAAAAACGATACCAAGCGCGGGTAACCCAAGACCAGAAAATAAAGATCTCATAAAATCTGCACCACCAATCAAATTGTATATTCCTACAAATGCTACAGCACCTAATATTAACCAAATAATTGTTCCAACAGTCGACATAGTTCCAGCTAAAGCCACCTGTAACAAATTCCAATCAAAAGAGTTTCTAAAAGCAGCTACAAAAATAGCGCCTAATACTCCAACAGCCGCTGCCTCGGTAACAGAAGCTATTCCACCATATATTGATCCCATTACACAGAATATTAAAAATATACTTAAGAAAACAGCATAAAGTTTGTCCTTAGACATTTTCATTTCTTTTTTTCTAGCAGAAGCTACTTCTTCTGCAGTAGGAGCCATCGATGGATTAAGATTACATCTAACTAATACATATATAGCATATAATCCAGCAAGAAGAAGTCCTGGAACAGCTCCTGCCATAAATAGATCACCAATAGCTACTTGAGCTGAAAGTCCATAAATAATCATAATAATACTAGGTGGTATTAAAGTAGCTAATGCACCAGATGCACAAATTAATCCTATTGACATTTTTCTATCGTAGCCAAGCCTTAATAGTTGTGGCAAAGCTACTAAGCCTAACATTACAATTTCACCACCCATCACACCTGACATGGCAGCCAAGACAACCGCTACTGCAATTGTTTGAATGGCTACTCCACCTCTAAGTTTCCCAGCAAAAATAGACATTGCGTCAAATAAATCCTCAGCAACACCAGCTCTTTCTAAAATTGATGCCATTAAAACAAATAAAGGAACTGCGATTAAGGGATATTTTTCTAATAATCCAAAAGCGTTTGTTGAAACTAAGTATAAGCCTCCATAACCAAAATAAAATAAAGCACTTAATATTGAAACAAAAAGTGTAACTACTCCTAAAGGCATACCTGTCATCATTAATATCAGCATTAACGCAACAATGAGAAGACTTGCTGTTCCAATATCCATATCTCTCATATTAATAATTTCTTGAGGGTTTATGAAACCACCAATGTAAGCATAGATTGAATTAATGTGACCAAAAAAACTTTCTTCACCAACAAAATGAACTATTATAACGCAAGTTATACGTAATAAAATTAAACCACAAACTACTAAAACAATATTTTTTGCAAACTTTGATGAAAAATGTCTATATAAATTTATCATCAACTGAAGTATGTAGAAAAAAGCTCCAAGTGTTAACATTGATTTTAAGATAAGTGGTTGTGGTGAATTCCACGCGCTACCAGCTCTTTCAGTCATCATTACTGATTCCAAAGCCCTAATCACAGAATCATCAATTAATAACCATAATGCTATTACACCAATAACGTAGGCAAACAAATCAAGCCACCACTTCCCTCTATCAGATGCCATAATGTAAAAGACCGTTATACCTATATGACGTTTATGCAATGTCACATAGGCAGCAGATAACATCCATGCAGTAGCAGCTAATACCATCACAACTTCAAACACCCATTGAGTTGGAGCATCAAAAACATATCTTGATATTACTTCATATCCAGTAACTGCAGCACAAATTAAATATAGTTGAGCAACAGCTAGTCCAGAAAATTTACTAAAGTGATCATAGAACCTGAAATTATCGTGAATTGGTTTAAAATTTTCGTCCTCATCCAAAATTGTTCCTTTTTTGTTAACTGTAATTTCTGACATTTATTCTCCAAATATAAAATATAGCTTGATTTTTAAAGACAATTGCTCATTCTTAATATTTGTTACATAAAAATTTTTATGTCAAGAAAGAAAGGTAAATGAATTATGGCTAAACCAGTAAGAGATGATCATGTTAATACTTATGGTGTTTGGGCATGGGTTATTGGATTTGCATTTGCAGCAATTATTGTTTGGTTAATGTTTCATTTAGCTGATGGATTCAGTTAATTTTGTCACACAAGGAGGTAATTAGTGAAAAAATTATTAATTAGTGCGGTACTATCTTCTGCTTTATTAATTTCTGGCAGCCTTAGTGCTAAAACATTAAAATTTCAAATAAGTTCTAAAGCTGGAGATTGGGCTCATACTTATTTGAATACAAAAAATAAAGTTCTTGAAGAACTAACAAATGGTGAGTTAAAAATTGATCCACTTCCAACAAAATCTGTTGTCCCTCATAGAGAAACAATTGATGCTGTAGCAAATGGTATTTTAGATGGTGACATGAATGCTATAGCTTATTTTGCAGGAAGAGATCCTGCTTTTGCGATTATGGGCGATCTAATCGCAGGTTATGACACACCAAAACAATATCAAGAGTATTGTATGCACGGTGGCGGGAAAGAAATGCTTCAAAAAATTTATGACAAAGTTTTACCTGGTAAAATATTAGTCTTAGGTTGTGGCCCATACGGTAAAGAAGCATTAGTTTCAAAAGTACCAATTAATGGCGTTGCAGATTTAAAAGGTGTTAAAATCAGATCACCTGAAGGACTTGCAGCTGATGTTTTCAGAAGAGCTGGTGCATCACCATCATCAATTCCATTTTCAGAGGTCTACACTTCTCTAGAAAAAGGTATTGTTGATGCAGCTGACGCTTCTGTATACATAAATAATCACGCTAGTGGTTTTCATAAAATTGCTAAGTATCCGCTATATCCTGGTATACACTCTATGGCTAACCTTCAAACAATAATCAACAAGAAGGTTTTCAATAAATTGAGTAAACAAAATCAAGTTGCACTTAAAACTTGGACTTATTGGGTGTGGACTAGTAAGTTAAGAGATGCTGGATTAGATGGAAGAGCACAAGTAGCTAAAGACAAAGCAGCTGGCGACTTAACAATCATAGATTGGCCAGTATCTGAAAGAGCTAAATTTAGAAAAATAGCTGTTGAGGCTTGGAATGCTTCGGCAGCAAAAAGCCCACTTGCTAAAGAAGCTTTAGATTCAAATTTGGCATATATGAAAAAAATTGGTTTATTATAAACCTATTATAAAATTGCTTAACTAACTATTTCTATAGTTAGTTAAGCTTCATTTCTTTAAATATTTAAATGAATATAAACATTTTAACTACAGTTGACACTCCTACTATTTCTAATGCACTTGATCTTTATAGAGGTGATAGATCAGCTGAAGGATTTACAAAATTTCCAGTGGTTTGTTCGAATAACAATCTTACGCCTATTATTGGTGTTGCAAAAACAGCTAAAATCAAAGCTTCAATAAAATCTTCATTAACTCCTACAGAATTGAATAATATACGAATAAATTATTATGAATACATGTCTACAAGAATAGATACACATTTTGGGAATATATGTGTCATTGAAGACTTAGACTGGCCAAATCCTGTTGGTGCTTTTTGGGGAGAAGTCAATGTATCTATTCATAAAGGTTTAAAATTGAATGGTACTCTAACAAATGGACTACTTCGTGATCTTGGTGATATAGATAAAGATTATATGGTATTAGCTAGCGCTGTAGGGCCAAGTCATGCTTATGTTCACGTTGTAGAATTTAATACAGAAGTCAATTTACTTGGTTTAAAAATAAAGCCAAATGATATTATTCATGCTGACCACCATGGCGCTGTTATAATACCAAGAGATGCGCTAAAAATATTACCTAAAGCAATACAATTTATGAAAGATAAAGAAGAAATTGTTATCAAGGCAACAAAAGAAAAAAACTTTGACTTTGATAAACTTAAGTCAGCTTGGAAAGAAGCAAATTCAATGATTTTTAAAAATTAAATTGAATTTCCAATATCTTTAAAAACAGAAAACATTAATTCTTCAATTTTTATATTAATTGGATCTGATGCAGATGACATCCTTACTATAGTTAATTCTTTATTTGGGTTGATCCATATGTTTTGCCCATGGATACCAATACCACAAAACTCTTTATCATCAAATCCAGTTTGATACCACTTAGATCGATAATTTCCATTTGGAAATCTCTCCAAATTATCCTGAGATAAATAACATGAATTATTTCGTAAATTAGTAAAATCATTTATCCATGATTCAGGTATTATATTTCCTTGTTTATAATTACCCAAACATCTTACTAATTCCGACAAAGATAATAAATCATAAGGAGAAATGCTAATGCCTCCTGCAGATCTTGAGGCTCCCCATTTATCTAATGTAATATTTGATGCATGTTGCAATTCTGATGGAATAAATAATAATTTAGATAAGACATTGTAATACTTATCATTTGTCAATCTCTCAATTAACCACCCCAATAAATCACTATTTGGTGATGAATAATGATATTTTATTCCGTGAGAAGCAACTGATGAAGGTAAATTTGATAAAAATTCGTATAAACCTTTAGGTGCATCATTAATAGAAGGATCTTCAATATCCCAGCCTGTACAAGATCTATATTTTTTAAAAATTTCAGCTTGCCCAGTATAGTCTTCTTCAAAACTAGAAGCGACATTCATATCCAAGACATTTCTTATACTTGCAGTTTCATAAGCTGATCCTTTAGTTTCAGGAATAATTTTAGATATGGACGTGTTTAAATCTAAATCTATTTCCTTTACTATAATCCCAAAAACTAGAGATGTTATTGATTTAGAGATAGAAAATACAATATGAGGAGTATAATAATTTGTGAAGTTATTAAAGTACTCAAAAATTAACTTGCCTCTGTGCATTACCAAAAAGGCATCTGTATCACATTGATCTAATATTTGAGATAATTTTGAACTATTACCTTCATGATTAACAATTAAGTCTGAAAGATTAGTTAATGTTTTTTCAAAATTTAAAAAATTAACAAATTTTGTTTTTATCTCAGCAGTTGGTATTAAGTTTCTTACATTTACAAATGACCATTTAGTATAAGGATACTTTCTCCAGTTATCTAAAGTAACCTGATAACTTGGAAAAATGGGATTCCCTTTCATTAATTCATCATATTCAAAATTTCCCATAAATATTATTATATTGATTTTTTTTTAAATTTTTAGATAAAAGTATTAATTTATCAGTTTAATATTAGAAAGTTTGAATATGAAAAAAGAAATTTATATGAAAAAGCTTTGGGATAATTATCAAAAAACCAAAGATGTAAAGTTTTTGATTGAGGCATGTCTAAAAGCACCTTTTTTTGGGAACCCTCAAATGGGGAAAGAGATAGCTAGAATTTTAAAAGAAAATGAAATAGCTGGTCATAATGAATAGATATCCTCCCGAAAGAATTGTTTGCTTAACGGAAGAAACAATTGAAACAATTTATTTATTAGGTGAAGAAAAAAGAATTGTTGGTGTAACAGGATTTGCAACAAGACCTAAACAAGTAAGATTAGAAAAAACAAGAATTTCAAGCTTTATTTCAGCAAACATTGATAAAATTATTAGCTTAAAACCAGACTTGGTTTTAGCTTTTTCTGATATTCAGGCTGATACAGTATCAAAATTAATTAAAAATAATCTTACAGTAACTTGTTTTAATCAAAGAGATCTAAACGGTATTTTTAATATGATAAGATTTATTGGAAGTATTTTAGGTGTTCAAAAAAGATCCGATGCATTGATAAGAAAATATAAACTTAGACTAAATAACCTATCAAGTTTAATTAATAAAAACAATAAACTAAAGGTTTATTTTGAAGAATGGGATCATCCACTTATTACCAGTATTAAATGGGTATCAGAATTAATTGAAATTGCTGGAGGTATAGATGTTTTTAAAAAGTTATCTCAAAATGAATCTGCAAAAAATAGAATTATTAAAAGCGAAGATGTTATCAAAGCCAATCCAGATGTTATCATTGGTTCATGGTGTGGTAAAAAAATTAATTATGAAAAAATAAAATCTCGACCTAATTGGCAAGATATAAATGCAATAAAATATAATAATATTTTTGAAATAAAATCTTCTATTATATTACAACCTGGACCAGCTGCATTGACAGATGGCTTAGATCAAATAATAAAAATTTTAGATAAAGCTAGATATTAATAACTACTTAAATTTATCTTCATCAAATAAGACTTTTTTGGATCTCATTTGGTAATATTTACTTTTAGTCATCATACAAGAAATATAAAATGTTCCACTTTGTATGTTTTTACCTAATTTTTCTAAAGGTGACCTGACTTGAGAACGTATTTTTATATTTGAAGCTTCAAGAAATGATTTTAGCATACTAGCTTTTATGGCAAAATTTGTTAACTCTGGGATTGTATTAAGCCTCTTAATTGAATATTTATAATCTAATTTAGCAACTGCAACACCATACACGTTTCCATATTTATTATAGACTGGTCCACCACTATTGCCTGGTTGCATTGCAGCATCTATTTGCATTCGGGTATAATCGTTTCCAAAACCCGTTAGAGAACTAATTATCCCTTTTGTTATCTTGATACTAGAACTAATTTTTTGACCAAATGGAAATCCTGCTACATAAATTTCATCCATTAACTGAGGAGATTCGTTTGCTATAGGAAAAACAAAATCTGGTTTAAAATCAATTTTTAATAATGCCAAGTCATTCTTTTCATCATTAGCAATTAATTTAGATACATATGAATTTTCTTGAGTATGTATATCAATTTTTTGACATCCTTTAATAACATGGTTATTTGTAACAACATGCCCATCTAATGAAACACTAAATCCAGTGCCTGAACCTACGTGATAAAGTTTTTTATCAATACTTTTTAAATTATTGCTTCGGTTATTATTTTTTGATTCAGAGATAAATTTATTATTTTGCCATATACCAGTTTTTTTTGTTCCATTTGTATATATATATGTACCCTTACCAGTTCTTTTATTATTTCTCCAATCACCAAGATATACATCACCATCAGTCCATTTGTAGAAACCAACACCTGTTCTATTTCCACTTTTTACATTGCCAATAAATATTTCTTCATTTGGCCATTCATAAAATCCGCTTCCATCTTCCAGTCCATTTTTCCAAAATCCAACAAATGTAATATTTGAATTCCACCTGTATATCCCTCTACCATTTCTTTTACCATTTTTAAAATATCCAATATATCTACCATTCTTATAAGTCTTATAACCAATACATTTATTCCAGTTACTATAATTTATATTCTGATTACAAACTAACTTTATTAGTTTTTGTTTTAATGAACTGTTAGAAAGACTTGATATATATTCATTATCCTTCCATACACCTGGCTTGATGGCGCCATTTTGGCTAATAAATACACCAGGTCCATTTTTTAAGTCGTTTTTCCATGTACCTAAAAATACATCTCCATTAGCCCATCTATAGTAACCTATGCCATTATTTTTACTATTAAGATTTCCTCCCATATACAAATCTTTATTTCCAAATAACCAAACTCCCTGACCATGTGTTTTTCCTTGAGCATCATTAATTAGAGTTTCACTACCTCCACCTCCAAGGCTGTCTTTTAAAATAAAATTTAATGCATGGATATTATCTAATTCATATCTTTCAACATCTCCATTAACAATATCAGAAAAATGATTTTTAACTATTTTTT
>NZIY01000069.1 GCA_002691795.1 SAR116 cluster bacterium | reverse complement strand
ATTTATTTCCATCTATAATTTGAATAACTTCAGGATTTATTGTAATTTCATTAATTTCTTTATCATCAATGTTCATTGGTAGTGAAAACAANGCTCCTAAGACATCATTATTTTTNGCAATTTCACTTTTTTGNCNACCTAAATTAATTGATTTATTAATAATTTTATCCATAAAAAAACCTNTAATATTTNATGGAATTGCAAATTAAATGCCACAATCAATATTTTTTTAAATTTCTGNTTGTTGGTTGCGATTTTANTTCCTTAAAAGTATGATATTGTGATACTTTATTTTGTATTTTTTCTTTAACCTTATCCTTTTGTAACAAAGTNTTTGCAAGTTCTAAGTCAGAATTGTATTTTTGTTCTAATAAATAATCTTTTTTGTTATTAGCGATTGATTTTTGGTTGCTCATTACATTAATTATTTTGNTCTTATTTTTAAAATTNGCTCCTANTAAATCTTNTTCATCTGTTTTTTGACTATTTTCATTTATTATATAGTTAATTTTATCCAANAAATCATCTGTCTTTTTTATTTCTTCATTTAATAAATTTATATTATTTATTTGTTTATAAAGATCCCTTTTTTTTAACTTTTCAAGAAGTTTAAATAATCTAATTTCTTTTTTAATTTCATTCATTATAAAGCTTTAACAACCTTGATAAACATTCATTNTAATCTATTTTTTCGTCTTCTTTTTGTGCTATAAAGTCAATAATTTTTGGCCACATTAAAATTGCTTCATCTAATATTTTATCCTTACCTTGAACGTATCCTCCCATCATTATAAGATCTTTATTTTCAATATAAGAAGAAACATGNGCTCTAAACTTAGATGCCACGTCAAGATGTTCAGGATTAATAATGTCGTTCATTACACGACTTACAGAATTTGTAATGTCTACCGCTGGGTACATTCCCATTTGAGCATTATTTCTACTNAACAATATATGTCCATCCAATATTGCCCTAGAGGTGTCTACTACNGGATCATTATGATCGTCNGCATCAGCTAGCACTGTATAAAACGCTGTTATGCTTCCTTCAGATGTATCTGAATTTCCTGTTCTTTCAATTAAATTTGGTATCATTGAAATAACTGAAGGNGGGTAACCCTTTGAAGTTGGCTGCTCACCTAAAGAGAGTCCGATTTCTCTTTTTGCATGAGCAATTCTTGTTAAACTATCCATAATTAATAAAACATTTTTATTTTTACTTCTAAAGTACTCAGCTATCGCAGTAGCTCTATTTGCACCTCTTACTCTCATTAATGGTGATCGGTCTGCCGGAACAGCAACAACTGTAATTTTACTTTTATTTTCATCGTTGAATAAACTTTGAACCATCACGCCAACTTCTCTGGCCCTCTCTCCTATTAACCCAATAACNACAACATCTGCAGTTGTAAATTGACTCATCATTTTAATTAAAATTGATTTTCCAACACCAGAACCGGCTACTATTCCAATTCTTTGACCTTGACCGATAGTTAAAAGCGAATTGATTANCTTTATTCCTACATCTAATGGTTTTGTAACTGGTTTTCTTTTTAATGGGTTCATAACCTTACCAACTAAAGGCCAATTGTCTTTCATNTAAGGTAATGGCTCATCGTCTAAAGGTTCCCCAAAAGCATCTGTTACACGNCCTAAAATATTTTCNTCAACATTTATATTTTTTCCATCATCAATTAACTTNACTTTACAACCTATAATTAAATTTGGATTCTGCCCTAAAACAGCTAACATATTATAATTTTCATCAAAACCTATTACTTCAGAGATAATTTCATTCTGATCACAATCTTTAATTAAACATAAGCTACCAATCGGAGCAGGGAAAGGATCAGCATAAATTATATTACCATCAAATTTTTTTACTTCACCAATATGAATTATATTTTTTTCAAAAGTAATGCTTCTAATTTTTTCAGAAATGTTTGATGTAAAATTCATATTTTAGTCAATNATTTTTTTATGCTTTATTGAGTGAACTAGCCCACCCATATCAACAGTGAAATCGCCTCTACCTAAGTTTATATCTTCATATAATTTAAAACTGAATTCTGTTTTATTTTTTTTATTAAAATCATTTACTACATTTAAATCTTCATCATTAAGAAATATTTTAATTTCATTATTAATATTTTTAATTTCAGCAACGCTATTTTTTATTTTTTTTAAAAATTTGTCAGGAAATTTTTCTATTTCATAACCTATTACACTTTCTGCTAACTCAACAACTTTTGCCTTAATAACATTTTCAATTTCTTCAGTACTTATCTCTCTGATATTTGTAAATAATGCATTAAGTGAATTAATTTCATCTAAAACATTATTANCATTNTTTATACTTCTATCTTCTTGATTATCTTCTACTTCAATATGAGCTTCTTTATCTGTATTTTCGACACTTTCTTCTAATGATTTTGTTACAGCCTCTCTAACAGAATCTAGTGCTTCAAGTGTTTTTTCCTCAAATTCTTGTTTATTTATATCATTTGTNTCTTTAATCAGTGCATTTTCATCTCTGCCTTCTACTTCATTATCATTATTTTGATTGACTTGATTATTTAATTNATTTTCTTCTTTNCTAGTAACTTCATNTTCATTTTGTTCATTTTTTTTGCTTTGATTATCAGTAATATTTGNATCATTCTCTANAACTGNACTTNGTTCATAGTCAGAGTTTTCTTTTGTTTCATCNGCTTTTTTTTCTAAAGGAATTTCTCCTTCCTCAGAACTTAATTCATTTTGANTAGTATCAGCTTCATTTTCTTCAATTTGAACTTTTTTTTCAGATTCTTTTGCTAGATCAAATAATGTTTTTTTTACAAAACTTTTACCTTCATTATTGTAAAGATCCTCTTTATTAAAAGATGAATCTTTAAATGATTTGATAACAGAATTGATCTCTTCTGANCCCAAAGGAGATAGTTTTATTTGTTCACTTTCTTGTTCGGATGAATTAGTATTAACCACAATTTTTCTCTTTATTATTAAACAAAATCATCCCCACCTCGACCTGCAAGCACAATTGATCCTTCATCAGACATTCTTCTTGCAATAGCTATTATTTGTTTTTGTGCTTCCTGAACTTCAGTTAATCTGACAGGGCCTAATGCTTCCATTTCGTCNTGTATATTTGCAGCCGCTCTCTGAGACATACAACCAAATAGTTTGTTTCTAAGTTCATCATCAGCGCCTTTTAATGCTAAAATAATTAACTCATCGTCTACAGCTCTTAAAAGTGTTTGTAGTGATTTGTCATCAGAAAGTAAAAGTGTTTCAAAAACAAACATATTNTCTTGAATTCCTTGCATCAATGACTTGTCAGCCTTTAAAATATCTTTCATTATCCTTCCTTCCATGTCTTGCTTACAGAAGTTCATAATTTTAGCAGCTGCCTGGACTCCTCCAACCTTACTTGCCCTTAAGCTTGCATTTGATGAAAATACTTTTTGCATAACTCGNTTTAACTCAGACAAAGCCTCAGGTTGGATAGTTTGTAATGTTGCAATCCTTTTAACTATATCAGATTGAATATTTTCTGGGAGTAAATTTAATACATCCGCAGCAATCCCTGGCTCTAAATAGGAAATAACTAATGCAATAATTTGAGGATGTTCATCTAAAATTAGTTCAGCAATTGACCTTGCATCAAGCCACTCTAAAATTTCAATTGCTTTAACACTATCTTGAGGTGTAATTCTTCCTAAAACACTTTCAGCTTTATCTTCCCCAAGAGCTTTCGTTAAAACATTTTTTATATAACTAGTACCTTCAATACCTAAACTTGTTTGACCTTTAATAATGGCTAAAAACTCATCCAAAACTAAATTAACTGTTTCTTGTGGAAGTCCCTGTACTGAATACATCGCACTTCCTAAAGTTTGAACTTCTTTAGGTGATAAATTTTTCATTATCTCTGCCGCCTCATCTTCCCCGAGCAACATCATGAGGATTGCGCATTTTTGAGTTCCTGTTAAACTATCATAAAGATCATTTATATCATCTGTACTTGTAACTTGTTCAGCCATATTAACTTCCTATCAATTATCTGTTGGTTGCTCTTTCATCATGTTTTTGAATACGTTCGAAACTCTCCCTGCTTGATCGCCAACTATCATTCTAATGACAGCTACCTTATCATCATAAGTATTAGCAGTATCTAACATTTCTGCAGAGATTGCTTGTTTTTTTGGTTTCAATTTAGCCTTAATATCCTCTAAAGTATCACCTTCTTGAACTTCAACTTTTTCTAAATCCTCTTCAAAATCTCCATCACTCACTACTTGTGTAGCTGTACCAGATGCAAACGATGCAGGAACAACAACTCTTCTAAGTAGTGGTAACAAAGCCCCAAAGGTTATTATAGCAAAAATTAGTATCATACCAAACTGCTTTGCTAATTCTTTCATTGTTGCACTTTCATACCAAGGAATTGTAACGGCCTCTAATGTATCAACAAATGGACTACTTTTAACCGTTATACTATCGCCTCTATTTTCATTAAAACCTAAAGTCTCCATAACAAGTAATTTAATTTCATCGAGTTTTTTAGAATTAATCTTTTCATATGATACACTTCCATCTTCAGAAATGATTTTCTTTTCTCTCACAACAACAGCTGCTTGAATCTTTGTTATTTGTCCAACTTGAGCAACAGTAGTCTGAATTTTTTTGCTTACTTCATAATTTTTTACAGATGATTGACTTCTTGATTTTATATTTCCTATTCCTCCAGCTGCATTTGGTGCATCTTGTTTTAAGTCAGGTTTTAATGGAGGTTGATTTGCTAAAGCTCCTGGTATCCCTTTAGCTTCAGCATCTCCAGATTCATCCAAGTTATTTTGTTCGCTTCTCAAAGCGTTTCCGTCTGGATCAACAAGTTCTTCTGTTATCTCTTTTTTTGTAAAGTTCATATCAACATTAATTTCAGCTTTAACATTACCAGCACCAATTATAGGTGTTAAAAGAGAAATTACTTTTGATCTATAAATCTCCCCAAGTTTCATTTGCTGAATAATTTGTTCTTCTGATGCTGAAATATTACTATCCGTCTTTGGTTTTGATAATAATTCACCAAATTGATCTATGACTGTTACCTTTTCAGAAGGAAGATTAGGAACAGATGAAGATACTAGATGTACAATAGATTGAACTTGTTGTCTTCCAAGAGAGCGTCCAGATGCAAGTCTTATAAAGACAGATGCAGAAGGTAATGCAGTTTCTCGTGCAAAAACTGTTTTCTCTGGTATAGCTAGATGAACCCTAGCTGAATTAATCCCAGAGATGAAGTTAATAGATTTAGATAACTCAGCTTCTAGAGTTTGCTTTATTTTTACCGCTTCAACTGATCGACTTGTTCCCATTGGCATGTCATTTAAAGAAGAATAACCATCAGGTACTGAAGATGGTAACCCTTGTGAAGCTAGTAGCATTTTAGCATTATGAAAATCTTCTACAGGAACAATAATTTCACCAGTAGCGGGATTTAAAGAAACCTCTACTCCATTTTGTTTTAAAGCATCAAAAACTGAAGATTTCTCATTTTCTGGTAATGATGAAAACAATGTGGTCATATCTGGCTTTTGCATGAAATAAAAGGTCAAGATTCCAAAAAATGTTACAATAATGCCAAAAGCTAAAGGTACTGATTTTTGAACTGCAGGATCTGATTTTAATTTTTGTGCATTAGAAAAAAATCCAGAGATTTTTGTTAAAAATCCTGTTTTATTATTTGTTAATTCTGTTCCTGTTGCTTCAGCCATTTTTTTTATCCTCTATTATTATTATACTGGCATATTCATAATATCTCTATATGAACTCAAAACTTTATTTCTAACATTTAATGTTAATTGAAAAGCTATATTAGCCACTTGTTGTTGCATGACTACTTTGGTAAGATCAGTTTCTTTGCCTAATTCAAAATCTTTAGTAAGTTGATTAGCTTTAGTTTGTGTATCTGCAACCTCTTTTAATGCATTATGAATTTCAGAACTAAATTCAATTGAATTTTTATTATCTAAAACTTTAGATGCTTTGTTTAAGACATCAGTTCTTAAGTTATTTTGTATTATATTTCCATCAATTTTAGTCATATTTAATTCCTCATTTTACAGTTTTTAAGCAAAATTATATGTGTCAATAAAATTCTCAACTTGTCCATCAGATGACATGTTATTTAAAGATTTATCTATCATTATTGCTGTTTTATCAATTTTATCCCCATCACAGAGTACAAGAGCTCTTTGTAAAGTATTCTCTAATTCTCTTACNTTTCCTGGCCAATTATGGTTTAGAATTACTTGCTGTGCATCANNNGTCATTACTGGAATATTTTTTTCTTTACAATGTTTGTCTAAAATTTTTAATGTGATAGGAAAAATATCATCTTTTCTATCCTTTAAGTTTTTTGTCTGTAATGGAAATACATTAAGCCTGTAATATAAATCTTCTCTAAATCTAGATTGCTTTACCTCAGTAACCATATCTCTATTGGATGTAGCTAAAACTCTTACATCAATCTCAATATCTCGTTGGCCTCCNACAGGAGTAACTTTTTTCTCTTGCAAAACACGCAGTAATTTNGCTTGTAACGACAATGGCATTTCTGAAATCTCATCTAGTAATAATGTTCCTTTATCCGCTGCTCTAAAAATCCCTTTATTTGCATATGAAGCTCCCGTAAATGCACCTTTTTCATGNCCAAAAAGAATCGCTTCAAGCATATTTTCTGGAATAGCAGCACAATTAACNGCAACAAACGGTTCTTCTTTTCTTGGTGAATTTTCATGTAAGTAATTTGCTAATACCTCTTTACCTGAACCCGTTGGACCATTTATGAAGACAGTAACATCAGTTAAAGCAACTCTTCTTGCCAGACTTAATAATTCAAAAGTTTTTTCGTCACCAGCTGANTATGAAATATTATTTATACAACTATGATATATAATTTCTTTTGTATTTTTACTGAAAATATCATTAAAAGTTAATCTTTTAAAAGCACCTCCTAATTCATTTTGGATTGAATAATCNTCAGAATTTTTATCTTCTTCAATTGTAATGATTTTTTTAATTTTATTTTCACGAGCAAATGATAATAACTTTTCTTGCCCTCCTAAATGTTTTTCATATTCACTTGAACAAATTATTGTTTNTATACTTAAACCACTTAAACTAATTGTTGACAAATCAGGTAAGCCATTATTTTCATTAGGTTTAATTATTGATATATTTCTCTTTTCAAAAAAAATACTTAAATCTGAAAATATATCTAAGCCTTTAGCAATTATAATAACTTGGTTCATAAAAAACTCCTTATTCAGTATGATGAAGCAAGAAGTTTGCCAAAACGTAAATAATTGAAAATTTATATAAAACATTTTTTAATTTTTAAGAAATTGTTTAAAAAAATGCTTTTTATTGAGTCAGTTTTATGACATTATATTCATATATATTAATAAATAACAAAATTTTGACACTTAAATGGCATCTGTCACAAAAATATCAGACCATAAATCTCAAAAACAAAATCATACGGATATTAGAAATTTAATATCTGGGAAAAGTAAACTTACTGAGGAATTAATAAAGTTAATTCAAATGGTATCTAGATCTAATTCGACTGCCTTAATTCTTGGTGAAACTGGAACGGGAAAAGATGTAATTGCTAGGGCTATCCACAAAGCTTCACAAAGATCTGGAGATCTAATTACTGTTAATTGTGCTGCAATACCCTCAGAGTTGTTGGAATCGGAGCTCTTTGGACATGAAAAAGGTGCTTTCACTGGAGCAGATAAATTGAGAAAAGGAAAGTTTGAACAATCTAGTGGTGGTTCGATGTTTTTAGATGAAATTGGAGATATGCCATTATCACTTCAAGCAAAATTATTAAGGGCNATCGAAAATAAAACTATCCAAAGAGTTGGTGGNTCATCAGATATAAAAATAGATCTGAGGCTTATATGTGCAACTCATAGAAATCTTGAAAAAAAAGTTGATAGTGGAGAATTTCGAGCAGATCTCTTCTTTCGAATAAACGTACTACCCATACAAGTTCCATCACTTGCTGAAAGAAGAGATGATATACCAGATTTAGTATTAAATTTATTAAAAAATGTTGATACTGAGGACGAACTTAAACCAAAATTTACTCCAGATGCTGTAACCGCACTAACAAAACATAATTGGCCAGGTAATGTAAGAGAATTAAAAAACTTAATNGAAAGAGCTTGCATTCTTTTTCAAGGACAGGAAGTNACAAGCACAAATATTACTGAAAACCTNCTNAGGTTAAAAGCNCCTAATACAATAGAAGAACAAAATGAAATCTGGGAAGTTACTTCTGANTTAATGGATGATGTTAATTTTCANGAANATACAGAAGATGATGAATTAAANAGTTTACCTCACCCAAATAATTACAAAGATTGGTTTACATTTTATGACGAAATAGATATCAGAAGACATTTGCAAGATATCGAAATCATTTTAATTGAGGCTGCTTTAGAAAAAACAAATGGAAAAATTTCTAATGCCGCAGATTTGTTAAAGTTAAGAAGGACAACTTTAATTGAAAAAATGAAAAAATTTTCAATTTCGAGACATGATTCTAATTAATAAATTTTCAACTTAATATAAAATAAAGTTTACATAATTTATATGATAAAGAATAGATATTTTGAAGATTTTAATGTTGGTGAAAAATTTGTACTTCCATCTAGAACTCAAACTAGTGGTTTGTTTTCAATGTTTCAAGCTGTTTCAGGTGATAATGATCCAATACATTATGATAAAGAGTTTTGTAGAAAAAAAGGCCATTCAGATATGCTTGCACATGGAATTCAAATATTATCACAAACAGCTGCAGGTGCGGGAACTTTTCCTTCACAAGTAAGAGAAAGCTTAATAGGAATGATTGAAATTACAGGTAAGTTTCTAAAACCAGTTTATAAAAATGATACAATATATCCATCGCTTGAAATTATAAAGTTAATTCCACAAAAAACTACAGGTATAATTGAGATGAAAGTAGAAATAATCAATCAAAACGAAAAATTAGTTTTTGAGGGTTCACATAAATATCTTATAAAAAAAAATTAAATAATTAATTTTAACCAACTGTTTAATGTCTACTTTTATTGAAGTCACTGCTAACTCTACCGTATAAACAACGTAGTACAATTGGATAAGTATTGGTTATGAAATATACATATTTATCTTTATACATCACACCATTACATTCATCGAGCTTATTTGTTCTACCCATATAATGATAATCTTCATTATATGTGGCATCGTACCGACCAAGAGGTCCTGAATGTCGAAGACATTCTTTTAAACTCCAGCCAAATAATTTTTGATTTTTTAAATAGTGTATTTCAAAATGTATATATAAGCCTAAAAAAAATTAAATCGAATCAACGATTAATTTTAATTAATTAATTAAACATAAAAATATCAATATCCTTACACAATAATTTGAGATATAAAAAAATTGTTTTTTAAAAAAAATATTTGTATCTTTGATCTAACATCATCAGTTTTATTCATTGTAACAAAAACTCAAATTTAGTATCTATAAATAAATTATGATTTTTAAAATTATAAAAAAAATACAAATTAAATTATCATGGTGGTCTAGAGTAGTACTATCTTATTTTGGTATTAAAAGAAAATATTTTATCGGCAAATATTTTCTTTATATAGATTACATTCATAGAATGCCCGATTACCGACAAGATCATAAATTATATAATAAATTTTTACCCCATATCATTAAGTACTTAGAGCCTAACACTGTAATTGTCGATATTGGATCTAATGTTGGTGATACTCTTGTTGAAATGATAAATAGTACTACCAATTTTGACTTTGTTTGCATTGAAGCAAATGAGAAGACCTATCAATATTTAGAAGAAAATATAAATGTTTTAAACAAACAAGTATCAAACTTAAATATATTTAAAGTTAATGAGTTTGTCGGCAAAGACTTAAATAATATTTCATTAATAGATTATGAAGGAACAAGTAAAGTTAATTTAAAGAAACAAGGATTAAAACAGTCAAAAAATTTAAAGCTAATTTTAGATAATCTTAATATAAAAAAAAATATAAGTTTAATAAAACTGGATACAGACGGACATGATTTTGATGCAATAAATTCATTTTCAGATGATTTTAATTCTGATCCTTTAATATTTTTTGAATGTTTTTATGAAAATGACAATCAGTTAAATGGATACTTAGAGATGTTTCCAAGATTAACTAAAAAAGGATATGACAATTTTTCTTTTTTTGATAATTTTGGACAATATATAATGACTACAAATAACTTCAAAGAGATAAAAGAATTACTCTTTTACATATATAATCAATTTGATAAAGATAGTACTAGAACTTTTTTTTATTACGACGTTCTTGCTTATAATAAAAAGAAACATACAAACATACCAAAAGCAATTAACCATTATATTAAGCTTTTAAAAAATAATTAATATTTGGTTCAGTAACTTTAATTAAATCGAATCTATTCATAACATACTAATTTTTAAAAATATTATGCCAAAAAGTATAGCTGCGATAATTAATATTTTCAATAAATCTAACCTTTCCTTTAAAAAAATAGCACTTAAGATTATTGCAAAAATAATAGAAGTCTCTCTTAAAGCAGATACGATAGCAATCGGAAGATAAACACATGACCACACAACTAAAGCATATGCTACAAAAGATGCTGTACCACCAATCCAAAAATATTTTTTTCCATTTGTGAAAATCTGTTCAATTATTCCTTTTTGAAAAAATATTGAGAATAATAGATATAATAAAGCATTTAATATTGTGAGAGAACTATAAAAACCAATTGGATTTTGAGTAATTCTTGCTCCATAACCATCAACTAAAGAATAAGATGCAATGAAACAACCTGTTATTATGGCAAAGAAAAATCCCTTGAGATTTATTTTTGAAACAAAACTTATTTTAATTCCATATAAAATCAATGAAATTGAAATACTCAAAATTCCAACTAATTCAATATTACTTAATTTTTCTGATATAAATATAGATGTTACAACAACAATAAGGAGTGGAGACAACCCTCTTGCAACAGGATAAACTTGAGATAATTCACCATATTTATATGCATTTAATAAAACAATTTGATAACAAAAATGTAAAATTGCACTAAAAATAATAAAGTTTAAACTTTCAAAATTTGGTAATCCAAATATCACTAACCCAATTATACTTAAAGGCAAATGACCAAGCACAACTGCAGTCATTGTTAAATTTTTATTGTTTGATCCTCTTAAAATAAAATTCCAAAAAGCGTGAAGAAATGCTGCAAATAAAACAAATAATATAATTAAATTATCCATTACTCTAAACTTTGTATTTTAAAAGAAAAACTTAAGCATCAAGTTTAAATGTTATATACCGTAACATAAATTAAACCTTACATTACATCATAAAATATTCCAAAATTCTTTCACATATAGATTTGTTTGAGTTTTAAGGAAAAGGTGATTTAGGTTTGATACTTTTTGCATTTATAGATTATTATTATGTTATTAGAAGAAAGAGTTTAGGTGATTATAGATAATTTTAAAAATGTAGATGTTGATAAATTATCCAATATATATTTGAAGGTAAAGTAATTAGTCAGAATATAATTTTAGAGGATGGCTCAAAAAAAACACTAGGGATTATGTTGCCTGGTCAATACCAATTTAAAACTGAATCAAGGGAATTTATGGAAATCATTTCTGGAAAATTACATTTAAAACTTAAAAATGATGATTATTGGAAATTGATAAGTGATAGCATGGGTTTTATCACCCCCAAAAATTCATCGTTTAAAGTAAATGTTTTAGAATTAGTAAACTATACTTGTTCAGACTTTGATAATTAAATGTTAATTTAACATTTTTTTAAGTGTCTATTATTATGAGCAACAGTTATCTGATTCGCTGCAACATCCGTTGCTACAACAACTACTGCTACAATCCCCAGTACTACAACCATCACTGCAACAACCGTCACTACAACAACCATCTTTGCAACAAGTACTTAAATTATCCATTTGACCAGTCATAATAGAACTCCATGTAATTTCTATTTGTAAATTTTAGCAACTTTTGAACCAATTATCAAATTTATGGTTTTTTAAACTTATTTGTAACCTTTTTATCTTATAAAAGATAATCTTGTTCCAATAATAAATAAGTTTACCCTCTCTGTTTTTTTATATACAACTGCACCTAATTTTTCAGTTGCTTTTCTTGACCGAAAGTTTTCTTCCCCAATATCAAAATATACTTTATCAATGTGTCTGAATGCATAATCCAACATAAGTTTTTTAATTTGTAAATTGACAGATGTGCCCCAATATTCATTTGATAAAAATGTATAACCAACTCTAATTGAATTATCTATTTTATCATGAGAATAAAATCTTGTAGAACCAATAAATTTATCTAATGTTTTATCAACTATAGTAAAACAACCCAATGTGTTTTCCATAGCAATCTGAAAAAATTTAATAAAAACTTTCCTCTTCCTTTATCATTTTCAGGATGTTGTTCCCAAATTACAGGATTACCAGCAACAGAATATAATTTTTCAAAATGAGAAGTTTCAGTTTGTATTAAAGAAAAAGATTCATTTTCTAATTGCAATTTAAAATTTACCATAAGTTATTGTTTTTAAACACTTTTTACTCACTCCCACTCTATTGTCCCTGGTGGTTTTGATGTTATATCGTATGTGACCCTATTAATACCCGAAACTTCATTTACAATCTTTGTTGAAGTATCAGAAAGAAATTTTTGATCAAATTTATAATAATCAGCAGTCATTCCATCTACAGAAGTTACTGCTCTTAGTACACAAGCATAATCATAAGTTCTTTTGTCTCCCATTACACCGACTGTTTTAGTTGGTAATAAAATTGAAAAAGCCTGCCATATTTCATCATAAAGTTTGTACTTTTTAATTTGGTTAATAAATATTTCGTCTTCATCTTGTAAAATTTTTATTTTTTTAGAAGTTACTTCTCCAG
>NZIY01000068.1 GCA_002691795.1 SAR116 cluster bacterium | reverse complement strand
TGGGGAACCTGTTTTTGTGGAAAATAGTATATCTATATGAAGGTAAATATTATGTCGATTCTGTAAAGCTGATTGGACAGGCAAAGTTTTGCTTTGGAGAAACTATAGATAAATTGGATACTAATGTTCATTATAAAAAATTAGACAAAGATAGTAAGCAATTTAAAGATATTTTAAGGTTTAGTTGGTTTTCACAAGATTACCTTGCGTATGATAAAGGTAAAGATTTAATAATTGACGTAAGATATTCTGCAATTCCTAATGAGGCTGAAGGTCTATGGGGAATAAAAATTAATTTAGATCCAAATTATAAAGACCATGTAAAATGGGTGGTTAATAGAGGAAACTTTTTTGAGAGAGGGCCAAAATTCAAAGCAATGTTATTTGGTGATTTTTGTAATAAAGAAATTTAGTGTAATAAGGAAAAATCTGGGACATTAAAGAAAGTTTNAAAGAATTTTTTTACATTATCAACTTCTCTAGAAGAAAGATTNCCAAATTTCAAATTATCAAAAAATTTTTCTTCAACTTCTTTTTCATCTAGGGGAAATAATTTTCCTCCTCGTAAACCTGGTTGGGTCTCTTGAATGACTTGAGAATTATTAAGAATAATATTAATTTCACCACTATAATTTTTNGGATACTCATTCTTTGGGTCAATTTGATAAGAAATTTTTGAACAGAGATTTAAAATTTTACGATTTTTTATCTGCTCTTCTGTAAATTCTAAGAGTCCTGCTTTACCAAAATAAAGGCCTACAGCAATACAGAAAGGTACTGAGAATTTTGCACTATATGGGGTTGTAGGGTTCCTTTTTTCTGATAAAGGTTCCCATAACCTATGAACTGTCCCTTCTCCTACTTTACATATAATTGATTTAATTTCGTTTAAATCATTTATTTTTTCTCTAGCCTTAATTGCACAGTCAATAAATGGTTGTGTCATTGTTCCACATGCGAAAGGTTTTATGGCAAGGTTATTTGTATGCCAATACGATCCTAAATCATCAGTTAATTTTTTAAAGTCAGGAATTATCGTACTATCAGCGAAAGAATTAAAAATACCGTTTTTTCCGTCGAAAACAGTTCTAGGACCTTTAAAATTATTTTTTCCCAAGTGAGCAGATTTCCAACCTGAAGCGCCAGCCCAACCAGGGTGTAATCTTTTGGTCCAGGTGCCCTCAGCTAGATATTCAATAATGCCTGAAGCCATGCTACCAACTATTCCTAGGGATGAGGTTGTTTGCAATACACTATTTTTTAATATTTTTGAAATGCCGATAGATGCTCCAAATGCACCAAGTATTGCAGTTGGATGGAATCCTTGTTTATGTATTGCCATAGGTGATACCAGAGCAAGTCTACACATTAATTCAGAACCTACTGCTAAACCTTTTAAAATTTCTTTTGGTTCTAATTTATAGTATTCTGCTGCAGTTAATAATGAAGAACACATTACAGAGCCTACATGAACAGGTGTTCCTTCAAAAGTATCATCAAAATCTTCTCCATGTATTGCAGTACCATTTAACAGAATGGCATCTGATGGACATAATTTTTCTAAATGTCCAGGAACAGTACAATTACCACTATCAGTAAAAGATTTTTTTATTGCTTTGATGTAATTTTCATTTCTGCTTGCAAAGATTAAACCTAAGCTATCCATGAATATTAATTTTATTTTATCAATAACTTCATTTGGGATGTCTTTATATTCTAAATCAAAACACCATGTAGAAAAATTTTCTGCAATTCCAAGTTCATCAAATTTATTTAACATTTAATTTTTCTTAAAAACTTTTGTCCAAAGAGGAGTTGTTAAACTTAAGAAAGTAAGTATGAAAAAGAAAACTACTATTGGCTTGTCTAGCAACGCAAAGAAATTATTATCATGAATTATCATTGATTGAGAAAAACTTTCTTCAACTAATTTTCCAAGAATTAAACCCATTACTAATGGAGCAGCAGAAAACCCATGTCTACTCATAAAATATCCAATTACACCAAATGTTAACATTATCCAAACATCAAACATTGAAGAACTAAAAGAATAAGAACCGATCATCGCAAATATAAAAACGGCAGGCCACAAAAGCTTTTTAGGTATGAATGCCACTAGTGAAAAAAATTTAGCTCCAACAAGGCCAATAACAAGGAAGCCAAAATTAGCAATTAACATTGCACCAAAAATAGCATAAACAAATTCTGGAGTTTCATTTATTAAGTATGGCCCAGGGCGAAAACCATGCATTATGAGAGCTGCAAGTATTAGAGCTGTAGAACCACTTCCAGGAATGCCTAATGCTAGTGTTGGAACCATTGCGCCACCTGCAGCGGAATTATTAGCCGCTTCTGGCCCCACAATACCTTCCGGCGATCCTTTTCCAAATTGTTCTTTATTTTTAGACCATCTTCTCGCTTCATTATAACCCATTATAGCAGCTACTGTAGATCCTTCAGCTGGAAGAATTCCAATAAAAGTNCCTATACCAGAGGATCTTAAAATCGTATATTTTAATTTTTTTAATTCTGNNATTGTAGGTAATCTCAATGCTTTTGCATGAATTCTATCAACCACAGAATTAAGGGTTTCTGACTGCTTGAACAGTTCACTTACAGCAAATAAACCAATTAAAACAGGAACAAAACTTATGCCTTCTTCTAATTCTGGTATATCAAAGGTAAATCTTTCTACTCCTGTTGTTAAATGAATTCCAATTGTACCAATTAATACACCAACGCAACCTGAGATTAGGTTTCTTATTGAAGACTTACCACTCATTGTTGCAAGCATAGACAATGCAAAAATAGCTAGACCAAAGTATTCTTGGGGTCCAAACTCAAGTGCAACTTGGGCAAGTAATGGTGCCGCAAAAATAAAAACTATTAAACTAAATATACCTCCTAGTACGCTTGAAACTGCTGCTAGACCTAGTGCTCTTCCTGGCTCTCCATTTTTAGCCATTGGGTATCCATCAAGAGCTGTTGCAACAGCAGGAGGTGCACCTGGGGCATTTATCAATATAGCAGTAATTGATCCACCAAAAGTACCAGCACAATACAATGCTGCCATCATAGCAATAGCAGCTACAGGATCTAATGTAATAGTAAATGGTATTAACAAAGCTATAGCCATAGGAGAGCTTAATCCAGGGAGTGCACCTACTAACACGCCAATTAATACACCACCTAAAATTAAAATTATATTTTCAAATTCTAATATTAGAGATAAACCTTTAACAATATCTTCCATAAATAATCCTAATTATATAAACCCTTCTAAGATTCCTGGTTCAAAATAAACGCCGAGAATGACATTAAATATCAATATAATAAATAATGGGAAAAATATCACATAAGGTATTAGTAATTTCAGATTTTTTTCACCCCAGAAAATAGGAAGAATTACACAAGTTAAAAAAATTGTAATATAAGCACCCAAATATTCTGAAAAAACAATTGTCGTTAATAAAATGGCCATTGTACCATAGGTTGAGAATTTTATTTTTTTCTTTCTTCCAGAATCTATATCTTTGCCTGATTTTTTAAGTAAAATATGTTCAAAAGGTATTATTGCTGTCAATAAACCGATTGTAATTAATAAAATTTGTGGAAACAATTGTGGTGGGATATTTTGTGCAAATAGATCTGATACTGAATCAAAGCTTTCTGCCGCATTCCATAATAATACTATCATAGCATATATAATTATTGCTATGATAGTATCTGTTTTATTAAATAAATTTTTGAAAGAGTTATTCATAAATAAATTAAATTATTTTAATAATCCTAAATCTTTCAATGCACTTTGGGCCACCTTAAATTCTTCTTTTAAATGTTTATCCCAAATTGCTGTTCCAGCAACGCTACCCTCAACAGTTAACCCTGCACTAGCTAGATAATTAGCAAATACTTTATGCTTCATAGCTTTAACCAATCCTTTAGAAATTTTTTCTATTATTGGTTTAGGAGTTGACGCTAATACAGCGTAGCCTCTAGTAGTTGAACATTTAGCTTTAATGCCTAGTTCATAAGATGATGGGACATTAGGATAATCTTTTAACCTTTTTTCAGCTAAAACAACAAGCGCTCTAAAAGTTCCATCTGCAACTTGGTTAGTTGCTTCACTTACATTTGGTAAAGTAGCATCAATTTTTCCGGCCATTAAAGCTTGAACCATTTGTGCTCCAGAGCCAAAAGGTACTACTTTAACCTTAATGCCAGCTTCTTTTGCAAATTGAACAAGTCCTATGTGTTCCGTTCCACCTATATTTGCAACACCCCAGTTTAAGGGAGCTTCTTTTGAGGCATTAATTAAGTCTTTTAATGATTTATATTTACTTTTCCCAGACACAGTAATAAAAGTTGGGTCGTCCATTGCTCTTGCAACACCAACTATATCATCAATTTTCATGTTAGATTTACCTCTTGCCATTGTATAAAGATGAGTTTGAGTAAGAGCCATTACTGTATAACCATCAGCTGGTCTACTAAGAACAAAATTTTGAGCTTTAGCTCCAGCTCCACCTCTTTTTGAAACAATTCTAATATCTGTTTTTAATATTCTTCTTGATCTTATTGAGGCCATTCTTGCGGTTGTATCTGTTCCACCACCATATTTAGCATGAATTACTATATCAATAGCTTTACTAGGGTATTCGTCAGCATTAGCAGAAAATCCTAGTAAAAAAGATGATATTATAAATGCTATTGAACTAAAAAATCCAATAATAAAAAATTTAAACTTTTGAAAAATTAATTTCACTAATTCCTCCATTTTATATGTTAATTAAATAATCATTACATTTGAGAAAGAGTTGAACAACAAACATTTAAAAAAAATATTGAACATGTTAATTTAAATAAAATTTCCTTTGATCTGAGTTCTATGCATAATTCTTCTTGANCTAGGGTCAAATGAATCTCTTTTATGAAGCACATATAAATTTTTCCAAATTAACAAGTCGCCAACTTTCCATTTTTGTATCCATGTTATTTCATGACTTGTGGCAAAGTGCCAAACTTCATCTAATAATTTTTCACTTTCATTTACAGGCATTCCTAAAATGTAAGCGTAAGGTCTTCTTCCTAAGAAAAGACGTTTCAAATTATTTTTTGGATTAGTTATGACTGCAGGATGACGTGCTCCAGGCGTT
Organism: SAR116 cluster bacterium; assembly: GCA_002691795.1. Lineage (GTDB taxonomy): Bacteria > Pseudomonadota > Alphaproteobacteria > Puniceispirillales > Marisalimonadaceae > TMED54. The sequence goes on along the minus strand of NZIY01000068.1, from coordinate 10,220 downwards.
AGTTTTGGACTTTTAACTTCGTTAAAACCTTTTCTTAGAAGGCCTGCACTGTTATGAGAACAATCATGAATTATAACTTTATCATCAATAATTNTTTTTAATTTAGATGGTAAGTTATCATATGCTTTGTACATATTTGCAAAGTGAGTATTTCCTTGATCCTTAGGAACTTCTAAAGCATAAAGTATTCCATATTTTGGAGGCTTCTCAAGATAAGTCATGTCTGCATGCCATGTTGCTTCACCATCTCCTAGGTTTCCAATAGGAATGCCTTTTGTATCTTTAACATTTGAAATGACATTTATTTCAGGATGTTTCGGTAAAAAGTCAATACCATAAGGATTTGGTGCTGGTGGATCTAATTTACCAAATATTTTACTAAATTCTTTAAGTTTATGGTCATCAATAAATTGATTTCTTATAAGGACTACTAATGTTTTATCAACAAAANCTATAATTTTTTTTCTTTGTTCAAGAGACATTTTATCATTTAAATTGATGCCTTTTATTTCACCTGAAAGAGGAGCATCGTTTGCAATAAGTTTCATAAAATTTCTAATTAATTTTTAGCATTGTTAAATTTTANCTTATTTATTTTTAGTTTCCAATTTTATATGAATAAAAAATAAGTTTTACATGTATAGATGATGTTTTTTTAATTTAACTTTATATAAATACTCGAAATTGAGATTAAAAAAATTTTCTTTTCTTGACAAAAATAATCCTTATTGATGAAATTAATCGAATTGTAGAAAGAAATCTTTACAATTTCATCAAGGAGAAAAAATGCCGATTTATAAATTAGGAAATAAAACACCTCAATTGCCCTCAGAAGGGTCTTACTGGGTTGCTCCAGATGCTCATGTAATGGGCAATGTTATATTAGGAAAAGGTGTTGGAGTTTGGTTTGGNTCAGTTTTAAGAGGTGATAATGATGTTATCAAAATAGGTAATGAAACAAACATTCAAGAAAATACAATCATACACGTTGATCCAAATACTCCGGTTAATATAGGTGATAATTGTACAATTGGACATAATGCAATAATACATGGTTGTACAATAGGAAATAATTCCTTAGTTGGAATGGGAGCTACAATTTTGAATAATGCAAAAATTGGAAATAATTGTCTTGTAGGTGCTGGTGCGTTAGTAACTGAAAATAAAGAATTTCCTGATGGCATGTTAATTATTGGTTCACCCGCTAAAGCAGTTAGAGAACTTAGTCCAGAAATGATAAAAGATATGACTAGATCATCAAAGCATTACGTAACTAATTTTAAAAAATTTATTAAAGAGCTTGAAGTAATTAAATAATATTTTCATTTTTTAGATCTTCAATATTATTTTTTGAATATCCTAGCTTTTCAAGAATTTCATTATTATTTTCTCCAAGTTTAGGGGCTCTTTTAANATCTGCTGGTGTTTTTGAAAATTTCCAGGGTGTTCCATGTACTTTTAAATTTTTATTTAATTCAGGATACCAAACTTCTGTAACATAATTATTATTTACAATATTTGGATCAGATGAAGCTTCTAACATTGTATTTACGTGAGTAGAAATTTTATCAGCCTTTCTAAGAATTGAAATCCAGTGATCTCTTTCATTTGTTGAAAAAAGTTCTGCTAATTTGTCTAAAATTTCAGTTTTTTTATCTTCTGATTCAAAAGCTAAACCTAAGTCTAANAGTGCTTGTTCTTCTAATATATCTTTAAAGCCTAAAACATGCATAGCATCTAACCAGCTATTAGGTTCTAGCTGAAGAGCAAAAGGTTTCCCATTTTTATCATTAAAGCAGGCTGCTATTCCAGGACGATCTCTTGTTCCNTTAATCCTTGCTCCAGTGATAGGNGGTTTATTACTCCACATAGCAGTTGTCATAGTCCAGCCAAGCAATCTGAATGCGCTACCAACTAATGANGTTTCTAGCTTTTGACCTTTACCTGTTTTTTGTGCATTAATATATGCAGCAAGTATTCCTCCAAAAGTTAAAATAGCACAGGTNTCATCCGCAACTGATGCAACCCCGGTTCNTAAATTATTGCCTGGTATTGAATAAGCTTCAGCAATTCCACTGAGTGCTTGACCAACGGCATCAGTTCCTGGCAAGTGTCCATCTGGTGCATCAGGTCCATAAGCTGAAACTGATGCATAAATAATTTTAGGATTAATTTTTTCTAGAGTTTCATAATCAAAATTAAGCTTTTTAGCAACACCTGGTCTAAAATTTTGTCCAAAAACATCTGCTTCTTTTATAAGTTCATGCAAGATTTTTTGACCTTTTNTTGACTTAAGATTTAAAGTTAAACTTTTAACACCACGATTATTCGTTTCAAAAAATGATCCAGTTTCTCCAAAAAGGTAACCAGACTTTCGGTTATTGTCGCCTTTACCTGGTGTTTCAATTTTTATTACTTCAGCGCCTAAATCTGCCATGAGCATATAAGGCACAGTTCCAGCTTGTGCAGTAGAACATGCCACTATTTTTAATCCAGATAAAGCTCCTTTTATTTCATCCATCTTATGACCTCTTATATTATTCATCTTCTAACTTTGGGATATTGTATCTGTCTTCTGGATTTAACCATCCTTTATAATTAGGCTTTCTTTTTTCAGCAAAAGCTCTCCTGCTTTCCATACGATCTTCTGTATCTCCATGAAGATGAAGTTTTTCTGCGAGATTTGTAATATTTGATGGCAACTTAGGTGCCATATGCTTCATCATGTATAAAGTATTAACTCTTGACGCTGGAGGAAGGGAAAGAAGGTGTTTTGCCATTGAGTGTGCTTCTTCCATTAAATTTTCTTGTTCAACAAGTCTATTAACAAATCCAACTTGATACATTCTGTCAGCATTTATTCTATAACCAAAAGCCATTTCTATTGCCACTGGGTGTGGCAAGTTTCCATAGTGACCATGATTATATCCTCCTAATAACCATCTTTTAGCTTCAGACATTTCAAAAATAGCTTCTTTAACTGCAATTCTTAAGTCACATCTTTCAACGAGCATNAAACCTCCTCCCATTGCAAAACCATTTACTGCAGCTATTACGGGTTTTTGTAAAATACCATCTTGAAAAGGGTTAGTTAAATCTTTTTTAACCATTTCTTTTGGAGATCCAGCNATTCCCCTATCTAAAGATTCTTTCATGTCTTCACCTGCACAAAAACCTCTTCCAGTACCAGTCAATATAGCAACTTCTAAATTATCATCATTATGAAATTTAGTAAAAGCTTCAGCCATACCCTCTCTAATAACAGTACTAAGTGCATTTAATCTTTCAGGTCTATTTAATCTGATTGTAAAAATTTGACCATTTGTTTCTGTTTCAACAAAACTCATCTAAATCTCCAATATTTAATTTAATAAAACGTAACAGAATTTTTGGTTTTTAAAAAGATTTTTTGGGAGGAAGGGAATAGGTCAGGGATGCATGAGCAACTGGATCTTTTAAATCAACAGAATATATCAAAACATCTCCTACACATAATGTTCTCCCAATTTTTAAAATTCTATTTTCACTATATAAATTTCTTTCAGATGGTTTCCTTAAAAAACTAATAGAACAATTGGTTGTTACTGCTAAGCTCTCAGGGCCTATTTTAGACAAAATAGATAAATAAAAACTTACATCTGCTAAAAGAAACATTGTTGGTCCAGATATAGTATTACCAGGCCTTAAATGTTCATGATTGATACTCATTTCTAAAGATACATTTCCTGGAGTTAATTTTCTAATTTCAAAAAGATTTGAAACTTGAGGGAAAACATCATTTAAAAAATTATAAAAATCTTTTTTGTTTAGAGAGTTTTTCATTTAATTTTTCTTAAAAGATCATCTGCCATTTTTGGTGCAGCACCAAGATAATTTTTTGGATTTAAACAAAATTCTATTTCTTCTCTTTTAAAATTTTCAGAAACATTTTTATCCATCATTAAGGCGTCAAGTAAATTTATATCATCGGTGATTGATTTTCTACAGCAATCATATACAAGATCATGAGCTATTTGTCTCCCAAGTTTTGGAGCAATTGTCATCATAACNGATTCAGCTAAAATTAATCCTTTGGTTTGATTTAAATTATTTTTCATATTTTTTTTATCAACCTGGATTCCCTCAAGTAATTCTCTTGAACATCGAAATGAAGACGATGCAATTATAAACATTTTAGGTAATGTGTACCATTCTAAATGCCACTGACCAGTTGCCCTTTCATGATCTAAAACCATGCTATCAAGCATTGCTGAGTGATGTTCTCTTAACAATTTAGAGCAAGCCAAAATTACTTCGGATGAAATTGGATTTCTTTTTTGTGGCATGGTCGAAGATGAACCTCTGCCATGAGTAAAAGGCTCATTAACCTCTTGTATTTCAGTTTGCATCATTAGCATAACATCATAAGCAATTTTACCTAATGATGCGCCAACTAGAGATATCCAAGATGATAATTCACAAAAATTGTCTCTAATAGAGTGCCAACTTACATCTGGATTTTTTAATTTTAATTCTTTAGCAAGCCTATTTTTTGTTTTTAAACCATTTACCTCACCTAAAGAGGCGAGAGTTCCAGCAGCTCCAAAAAAAGAAACGTAAAATAATCTCTCTTTAATTTGTTTAATTCTATCAATATGTCTTTCAATACCAGATAACCATGTGCTACACTTATAACCAAAAGAAGTAGGTAAAGCATGCTGCAAATGGGTTCTGCCAGACATNGGTGTATTGATATATTTTTTAACAATTTTTTTTAATGCTTTTTTAATTTCAATTAAATCAATTAATAAGATGGACAAAGCATCTCTAATTTGTAAAACATCAGCTGTATCCATTATATCTTGTGTTGTTGCTCCCCAATGACAGTATTGTCCAAGGTTTTTTTTCACCTTTAAGCTGAGCTGTTCAACTAATGGTAAAATTGGATAACCTACAATAGATGTTCTTTTTTCTAATAATTTCCAGTCAATCCAATCTATTTTTGCAGCTTTAGAAATTTCTAAACCACAATTTTTAGGAATTATCCCTAATCTTGATTGAACTCTAGAAAGTGCAGCTTCAACTTCTAGATAATACTTTATGGTTTGTTCATCTGAAAAAATTTCTGACATTTCTTTAGTGCCAAACATTTCACCCCAGATTTTTGAATTAATAACTAATGAAGACATATCAATTATCCCTTATATTTGGATACCAAGAGGGGGCTCTTTTTTCAGAAAAACTATTTAAACCTTCAATAGCCTCATCACTCATTCTTTTTAAAGAATGTTCTTCAACTAGCTCATTAAATTCTTCGTCACTCAAAATTAAATTTGCTTCTTTTAAAGCCCTCATTTTTGTTTGGTAAATCGCTTCTGGACCACAAAGTAAAATATGATCCAAAATTGATTCTAATTTTTGATCAATGAAGTGCTCATCTAAAATTTCATGAACTAAACCAATTCTTTTAGCTTCTTCAGCATTAAATCTCTCAGATGAAATTGCGTATCTTCTCACATTTCTAACTCCAATGGATTTATTCAGTTGAGGTATTATTATACCGGCCATAACACCCCAACGAGTTTCTGAAATTGAAAAAATTGATTTTGTTTCTGCTATAACAATATCGGACGCAGCTACAATTCCTGTCCCACCTCCAAAGCAACCACCATGGACTATTGAGATAACAGGTCTAGGAAATTCTGTAAGACCTCTAATAGCCAATGCAGTTTTTTTTGAGACAATAAAATTTTCATCTTTAGTTAACTTTCCAATTTCCTTTAACCATTCCAAATCTGCTCCTGCTTGAAAATGTCTTCCGTTACCTCTAATAACCACAGCTTTAAGAGATTTTTCAGTATTAAGTCCTTTAAAAATTTCTAGTAACCTCTCAATCATTTCTTCATTGTAAGCATTATTTTTATGAGGTCTGTTTAAACAAACATTTGCGATTCCTTTATTATTTATTTCGCATAGTACAATGTTTTTATCCTTCATCATCTTCCCCTAGTTTAATCTGTACAGCATTAATTACTTCACCCTTGATTGAAAAAGATCTTAATCTAATATTTGTAGAAAAACTTTTTGATAATTTTTTACCAATTGTAGTCAAAAATTTTTTTTTTATTAGGTTATTACGTATTTCATTTTTTCTTAAAAGTAATTCACAATAAATTTTATACTCAGATTTCACTATTTCAGTTACCATCCAAATAATTTGACAATTTTCAAACTTAGCATCTAATTCTGTATTCATCATTTTGATAAGATAATCCTCGATTAGAACCAGGTCCACTTTACTATCTATATTTTTATCTTTGTATAATTTTAAAATTGGCATTTGTTTAAATTAACGAATTTATTTTTATATAATGTCTCTATTAGATTAAAACCTCAATTAGAAATGGACCATTTTCTTTTATTCCATATTTAAAATATTTAACCAAATCCTCCATGTTATCTGCTCTAATTGCGTCTACACCCATTCCTTTAGATATTGAAACCCAATCTAATTCTGGATTTTTAAGTGATAACATTTCAATGGCAGATTTCCCTGGATTTGTTACACCAACATTCTTCAATTCTCCTTGCAAAATTTTGTAACTTTGATTAGCAAAAATTAAAACAACAATGTCTAAATTTTCTCTTGCCATTGTCCATAAAGATTGGACGGTATACATAGCGCTACCATCACCTTCAAGAGAAATGACTTTCTGGTTTGAACACGCTATTGCAGCACCAATTGCAACAGGCATACCAAACCCAATAGATCCACCACAATTATTTANCCATGTGTGAGGATGAGATCCTGCAGTTTGATAAAAAAACTCTCTGCCAGTTGTTATTGACTCATCGACTACAATTGCGTCTTCAGGTATCAAAGCCCCAAGGACCATCCCGAGAGAAGTAGTGTTAATAGGGCCTTGAGGTATTTCAGGTGGATTAAATTNTGAAATTGTTTGTGGATTTTTAGAAGTGACATTTGCAAGATCTGAAAACTCATTGACTAAAGATGTTATATCTTCAGATAACCCAGCTAATTCTANAAAATTTGTTTCATCTTGGGTTAAAATTCCAGGCTTGTTAGGATACGCAAAAAAGGCAACAGGTTGTCTGGCACCAATAGTAATAATACTGTCAAAATTTTTTAAGGCTTCAACTGCTTTATCAACAACATATGGTATTCTTATTGAATTTATCCTTCCTGCTCCTTTGTCCAGTCGCGCATTAAACCAGTCTGTTTTTAACTCGCATCCAAGNTTTTCAGCTATTAGAGCTATTTTAATTAGATTATTTTCTTCTAATGCAGACCCTCCAACTAGAAGTAATGGGTTATTTGCTTTTTCTATTTTTGATAATGCTTCTTTGACTAAATCTGTGGGAACTTTTTTTGGATTATTTTGTAATATAACTTCATCAATTTTAGAGCCCTCATTCCACGCAGTATCACCAGGTAATATTAGTGTAGCAATTTCTCCAGGTTTTTTACTGGCTGCTTTTATAGCTTCTGCTGCATCCATTCCTATTTCTTTTGATGATTTGCTAGTTTTTACCCAACTCGAAACAGGCCTGGCTATACCTTCAATGTCAGAAGTTAANGGAGCATTTAATTTTATATGATCAAGAGCATGTTCACCTACAATATTCACGATTCCNGAATTAGCTTTTTTTGCATTATGTAAATTTGATAATCCATTTGCCAATCCTGGACCTAAATGTAATAAAGTTGAAGCTGGTGTTCTTTTCATTCTAAAATAACCATCTGCAGCACCAGTTGCACAACCTTCAAACAAACATAAAATACTTCTCATGTTTTTGTAATCATCTAATGCTGCAACAAAGTGCATTTCAGATGTTCCTGGGTTTGTAAAACAAACATCAACATTACCTTTTAATAATGTTCCTACAAGTGTTTCTGCACCGTTCAAAAAAAAATCTCCTAAAGAAAATGTTAATAATATATTATGATTTTTATATAAATGGTTTATTAAATAACAATNTTTTAAATAGTAAAATTAAAATCTTGATAATTTTTACATTTTTATCTTTATATAATACAANATCTGGGATTAAATTAACTATAAAGAATTAATCTAATATATTATATTAAAATCATAGGATCTTATCATGTCTACAAAAGTTGATATTGAACATTTAAGAAAATGGATCGGAAAAATAGATAATGTTACTGATTATGTGACACCGATTGTTGAACAAAGATATAGAGCAACGCTAAATATGGATATAGGAAATCCTAANGATGGAGATCCAGTCACTTCTGGNTTACATTGGATGTTAGGNTGGAATTTAGTTAAAAATGATGAACTTGGNGTAGANTCACANCCAGCNTTAGGNGANTTTTTNCCTCCAGTTCCNTTGCCAAGAAGAATGTGGGCAGGAAGTGAAATTAAAGTCTTAAAACCAATTAGAGTAGGAGATAAAGTTGTTAAACAATCTACTGTAGCAGATATTCAAGTTAAAGAAGGACGAACTGGTCTTTTATGTTTTGTAACAGCAGAATATAATTTTTTAGTTAATGATGAAGTAACTATTAATGAAAAGCATAATATTGTTTACAGAGATATTTCGAAGTCTGGAGGCGGCTCAGGTTATTCAAAAGAATTACCAGAGAAAGCAGACTTAAGTGAAAAAATTTTTATGCATCCAACTATATTATTTAGATATTCTGCAATTGGATTTGTTGGGCATAGAATTCATTATGATNATCCTTACACAGTTAATGAAGAAAATTATCCTGGCTTGATTGTACACGGTCCACTTCAGGCAACTTATTTATTAAGAGCTGCTGAAAAGTTGATGGGTAAGTCAGTAAAAACATTCACTCATAAAGTCATGGCACCTGTTTTTGCTAATAGTGAGTATATGGTTGGTGCAGATAAAATGGATGATAGTTCAGTAAGCTGTTGGGGTGCAACAAAAGAATATGGTGTAACTATGAGAGCGGAAGCAAAGTTTTAAAGGAGTAAATGATGACAGATCTAACAAAAATTTTTAGTGATTTTGTATCACAGGCTACTTTACAAAATTTTAATNATGAAATGATTTTTTTTTCAAAAATGTCAATGATTGACTGGTGTAGTGTTGCGTATGCAGCGAAAGAAGAACCAGTATCAAAAATTGTAAATAAATTAATTGAAGATGAACAAACANTAGGCCAATCCAAATTAATTTCAAGTGGAAAAGAGGTATCAGCTAAATCAGCAGCTTTTGTCAATGGAACTATTGGTCATGCTTTAGATTATGATGACACCCATTTTTTATTTACTGGTCACCCAACTGCTAGTGCTTTCCCTACTGCTTTAGCACTTGGTGAAGAATTAGGCTCATCAATTGATGAAATAATGTTGGCTTATATGTGTGGTGTAGAAATTTCAACTAGGTTAGGGCATATTCTTGGTTATTCACATTATAATAAAGGTTTTCATCAAACAGCTACAAGTGGTGCTTTTGGGGCAACTTTAGTTGCATCTAAATTATTGAAACTAAATGCTAAACAAATAGAAAATGCACTTGGTATAGTATCCACCAGAGCATCAGGCTTAAAATCACAATTTGGCACAATGGGTAAACCATTTCATGCTGGTATTGCTGCATCAAATGGAATTGAGGCTGCTAAATTATCGAAATTAGGATTTGTTAGTTGTGAAAATGGGATTGAATGCAATCAAGGGTTTCTAAAAACACATGCATGGGACGAAACTTTACCTGAGGCAGCAATTAATGGTTTAGGAAAAGATTTTTTATTCCCTGAAATTAAATATAAATTTCATGCTTGTTGTCATGGTCTACATGCTTTTCTTGAAGCATTGGATGAATTGAAAACAAAAAATAATTTTAATCCAGATTCAATTGAAAAAATTTCAATTCAAACACAACCTTCTTGGTTACAAGTTTGTAATATTGATAGCCCAAAAACAGGATTAGAGGCAAAATTTTCATATAGGTTAACCGCCGCAATGTCTCTTCATGGGGTCGATACTGGAAGTCTAGATAGTTATAATGATAAAATTTGCTTTGATGAAAAAATTGTAAAAATACGGGATAAAGTTGAAGTCATTCCAAATGATAAAATGACTAATACTGAAGCATTAATAGAATTAAAAGATGGTTCTGAAATATATAAAAATAGTCATGACTTGAATAATAAAATTGAAAATGAATTATTGCAGAAAAAGATTTTAACTAAATCTTCTTCCCTTTTATCTGATAAATTATCTAAT
>NZIY01000067.1 GCA_002691795.1 SAR116 cluster bacterium | reverse complement strand
ACAAGTCCAATTATTCCAGCAATACTAGCTGCAACTACAACCCTTACACCACAGATTACTAATATAAGTAATATGACAGTGCATATAATGCCTACCAATGAAGGGTCATTATATCCAATTCCAAAAATTCCTTCTGGTTGTCCTTGAATTAGTTTTTCAAAAATCATATTATTCTCTAATTGACTCTATTTCTTCGTTCGCTAATTCTTCAGCGGTTTTAATAATAGGAACATACATAGGTTCAGAATCAATATTTACGGCTAATCTAAAATAACCTATGAGCTCTAAAAAAAGCCGTAAAAACCAAATTGCAAACCCAATTGGGACTAACATTTTTGCAGGCCAAGTTGGAAATAAGTAATCCATTGTGCTGTCGCCAATGACATAAGCGTCTATTGCAAACAAACTGCTAAAATAAATCAAAATACCAATAACTATAAAGGCACAAAATGTTGCTATAAACTCAATTATCCATTTTACTCTTCCTTTTAAATTTGCCACAAGAAGTTCCATACGAATATGAGCATCCATTCTCTGAGCAAATGCAACACCTAAAAAAGCGAAAATTGAAATTGCCAATTCGGACAATTCTAGAAATGCAGGCCATGGATAACCAAAAACTCTAGATATGATTTGGATTGATGTTAGAATCATTACAATGAAAATTGATATTCCAACAAATAAAACAAGAAAATCTTCAATTTTACTTAGTTTTTTATTAAATAAATCTAACAAATTGTTAAAGCCTTTAATTAAAACACGTATGCGATAATCGCACACGTGTTTTTTTATATGTTATTTATAATTTAAAATAACGTCTAATACTGCTTGAGCATCAAATTGATCCTTGTTAGCAGAAACCCAGTCATCCCAAATTGGTTTGCCTACTTTTGCTTTAAATTCAGCAAGAGTATTTTTATCATATCTAATTTCTTTGAATTTCTTTTTCCAAATAGGTAGATTTTTATCATCAGCTTTTTTATATGCCGCTTTAAGTGACTCTAAAGCTTCACCACGAAGACTGTTTAATAAATTTTGATATTGTTTTGGGAGCTTGTTATAAGCTTGCATATTCATGACATAAGGACAATCTGATGTCCCAGGTGATAAATTTGCAGTATACCAATCTGCTACTTCTGGAATTTTATAGGCAGCATGAGCGTATGTAAAAGGAAATGAAACAGCGTCAACCGCTCCTCTTGCGATAAGTGTATACGTTTCTGGAGCAGGAACTGACATTTTTGTTGCCCCTAATCTTACCATTGCTGTTCCAACACCACCACCAGCTCTTACTCTCATTCCTTTAAAGTCAGAAAGCTTTAATGGTGGCTTTCCTTTACCCATAAATTCATATTGAGGTAGATTAGAAGTCATAAAATATATTCCATTAAATTTAGATGCTTCTTTTTTTAAAATTGGATGATCATATACAGCTTGTCTTACTTTTGCATCTCTATCAAAGCTACTTCCAAGTGGTAAAAATGGAAGTGTTAAAACCATTAAGCCTGGATTTTTCTTTGGGTGATAAAAGTTACAAACAGTTGCCATTTCAAAAGAGTTGGCTTTTAAACCATCCCAATTTTCTCTTGATTTTGCTAATTGACCACCATAGAAAATTTTCAGTTTAAATTTACCGTCTGTTTCCTCAGCTAATCTTTTAGATAATGTTTCTGCTCCCTCAGTAAAAGCTCTTCTTTTTCCCCATAGGCTATACTTCCAAAAAACGCTTGGCCCATCTACTTTGGCCAAAACAATAGTTGCAAATATATTGGAGATTAAAAACATTAATGAGACTGTTATTAATCTTTTGATTTTTAACATTAATTTTCCTCCTAGTTAGTTTTAATGCTTTAGATTTATTGAATAATAAACTAATAATTTTATAGTAGTCATTAAATTGTCAAAAATGTCAAATTAGAAATACATAACATATTAACAATTATATTTCATAGATATCCAGCACCTTTTTCTTTTGATGTTTTACTTTCTTTTACATAAGTTTTTTTTGAATATTTTAATAATTCATTCCACTGATTTGTTTTTAAACTACATCTATCAAAATAGAAAATTTTATTAAACTTAATATTAGTGATTAATGGTTGGTTTAATTCAGTTTCAATATAAAAAAAATTATCATTTAAATTGCTTTTACTTAAATACATAAGTGAATTATTTATACAGAATATTGGAATTTTTTTTTTATTGAGTAGCATAAAGTTTTTTTTATTTTCATAATTATAAATCAACATAGCTGATATTAAATACTTAGGTGCTATTACCTTTCCGTACCAATTATTATTCTTTGATGCTAAATACTCAATTAAACTTAGACTATAGAATGGAGCGATTAAATCTTTAGATATTTTCTTATTTTTAACTTCAGCAGCATTTTTTTTGATTTCATATTGTTTTAAAACGGTGATTAAATCTTTTAAGAAAGGAATATTAAGTTTAGCTAGGTTACAACATAGATTACTACAATCTTCTGCTATAGAATAAGAAATATTAATACCAATCAGTGCTTTAAAAGTTTCAGATTTAATCTGATTAATGGATTTTTCAACCATAAGAATTTAAAACTGGAAAACTGAATAAATGTGTTTTATTTCCTTTAAGATTTTTAGGTAATGGAATACCTTGAAACAAAGTAATTCTAGTCCACAGATTTGATTTTGGATCAAATTTACAAGCACCAAAAAAACTTAACTTAAATCTCAATATATCTATTGGACGCATATTTTTATCTACTAAATTTTCTTTTATTTCACTAAACATATATTTTTCATTAATTAATATTCTTTTAATTATTGATTTGTATCCATAATATTTTAAGCAAAATTCATTAATTTTCATCTTAGAAGGAATTTTTTTTAAGGTTTCATTTAAATCATATATCTGTTTTGCAATATCTAATGGTAAACGTTTTTTATACCCATGATCTTTAATTGATATGCCAAGTCTTGGCTCTTGTTTTGTTTCAGACACATACCAAAAGAAATATTTACTTGATGAATGATTAAAATTTATTTGCAAAGCCCATTTATAATTTTGTTTAATTAATGATTTAAGTTTGGCAATTGAATAATTAGTATTTAAAGTAACTTTGTCAGATATATTCATTTTTTTTGAATATGAATCAGTAACCTCAGGAAAAAGTTCTAAAAATATACTGTTTAACACTTCTCTAGTTTCATTATTAATACTATTAAATTTTGAGATTATTTTTTTAAGTGGGTAGTCAGAATTTAATTTTTTAAATAATATTTTTGAGTTTATAATTTGATCAAGCTCTTTTTTAGTTTCATTAATTATCTTTTGTTGTTTTTTATCTTCTACTTCCCATTGATCAACATGTTTCTTTGCATTCTCTAAAAGCAAAAGAAATAGCTTTAATTTATTTTTAGATAAAGATTTTTGATCTAACGCGAATTTAATCAATTTTTGTTTAGAGTTTATCCATGAATGAATTAATTTAGGATGATTAACAACAAATGGAGCCATGCCTAGTCCTGTTGCATTTCCAGTTCCAAGATAATTAGATATATTATCATTTAATATAGTATAATTTTTAGATTTATTTTTTGCTAAAAAATTTACATATTCTATCGAAAAAATTTTTAACATATAAACTGTCAACATCTCTGCCCAAAAACCATTTTTTATGATTTTGGAATCTGATTTTAAATTATAATCACCTATGCCAAATTTTCCATTTCCGTAAACTGCGGTTGTACGTAACAGATAACCAATCTTTCTAACCTGCTCGAATTCAGGCTGTAGTCCTTTAGTTAAGTTTTTTAAAAAATGATCAAATAATCTAGTAGATTTATTTGCTCTACTTAGAGTTAATTGTTTTTTTAAGTGATTCCCATTTTCTTGTAAAGGCACATTTTTTTTTAAATGTTTGAGTTCTTTGTCATTAGGTATTCCTAAAAAAAGACTAAATGTGAAGTCCCATTTATCTGCAATAACTCTATCGCTTCTTTCTTCGTCTTTTATTAGATGTGAAAAAATTATTAGTGAAAACGCATCTTTTTTATTTTTAACAGAAATAATACAATAACCTTTTCCAAGTTTATTGATTTTCCAATCTTGAAATTTAAAAACCCAATTTTCTTTTATCAATGTAATTATTAATTGTCTTGCAAAAGATAATCGACTAGGATGATATGATCCTAAGTTCTTAAGTTTCATTACATTGTTAACATGTTGTAAAGTATGCATAATTTTATTTAAAAGCCTTTGTTTTTTTTAAAAAATTATACCAATTCAAACCTTTGATTTTTTCAATTTCATCTTGTTTTAACCCAACTTCATGAAGTTTATTTAATATATTTTTCCAATCTCTATTATCCTTAAACCAATTGGGCATTTTAGGGAATCCTGAATTTTCAGCTGTTCCTTCACCGTAATCTATTTTTTTAGTCCATCTTCCAACTCTCATCCATTCAACTACACTATTGGGTTGGTCTTGGCATAAATCTGATCCAAACCCTATATGATCAATTCCAATAATCTCAATTAGATCAATTATCATTTCACAAAAACTATCTAAAGTACAATTAGAGTTATTTTTTAAATGATGTGGATATAAAGAAAGTCCTAAAATACCATCTTTTGAAGCGAGCAATTTTAAAATATCATTTGATTTGTTTCTTTTAGCATTATGCCAAAAACTCGGATTGGCGTGACTTATTGTTATTGGTGATTTTGAGTATTCAATAGCTTCAATCGTGGATCTTTCACCTGAATGTGACATATCAACTATCAAGCCTACTCTATTCATCTCTTCAATAACTTCTTTGCCCATTCTTGATAGACCATTATCTTTTTCTTCATAACATCCAGATGCTAACAATGATTGATTGTTATAAGTCAATTGCATAAACCTACCTCCTAATCTATGAAGTATTTCGATTAAACCTATATCATCTTCTATAGGTGATGGATTTTGAAATCCAAAAATTACAGCTGTTTTCTTATTTGCTTTTGCATATTTTATATCTGAAAGAGTATAAGCTGGCATAATAAGGTTTGAAAAATTTTCAAAATATAAATTCCAATTTTCAAAATTAGATACAGTTTCTCTAAATTGTTCATGATAAGAAATAGTCACATGAACTGCAGTTAAATTGGCTAATCTCCATTCTTCAAAAATTTTTTTTGACCAATTGCAATATTGTAAACCATCAATAAACATTTTTTTTACTTCAGCATATTTGAAAAATCATCTATTTCTGGTAAGGGCCAATTTGGCGTGTCATTGGGTACTTGAAAAACATTTAATGTCATGGAAATTAAACTGTAATATCCACATATTCCTACAATATCAATTACCCTAGTTTGCCCCAATTTTTCAAGGGCGATAGAAAAGGTTTCATCTTTGACATTTTTTAAAATATTACTTTCAGCAGCAAAATCAAAAACAATTTGTTCAATTTCATTGTCAAATATTGGTCTTTTTGCTTGTGCAATTGTATTTACATATTCCTCATTAATACCTGCTTTTATTGCTAATGGTGCATGGTGTTCCCATTCAAATTTTGATGACCAAACACGTCCAGTTGTTATTATAGCTAACTCTGATAAAGAGTTATCTAAACTCGTGCCATAACGTGCATATGCTCCGACCTGTTGAGCACATTTGGCAAGTTTTGGATTATTTAGCCATATTCTTAATGGGCCTACAACTCTTCCTCTTGGCCCATTTACTATTTCATCATGAACTTTTTTTTGTTCATCGTTTAAATCATTAACTGTCCAATCTTTTAATCTTTGCATATTTTCTCCTAAAATAAATTTAAATTGTTCAATATCATCTCATCAGCATTTTTATTTCCTAGAACAGATAATCCAATAGGACCTTTACTCCCTTTGAATTTTGGAATACTTATTTGAGGCCTTGATGATAAACCACCTATGCAGGTAAACTCCATAACTTTTTTTCTTAATTCAGCTAAATCTTTGTCAGATTGCCCTTTAACAGGTGCAGAAAATGGGGTTGTTGGAAAGATTAAAACGTTTTCATTGGCTAAATTTTGATCAAGCGCAGAGATAAATTCTTTTCTTAGGTTTACAGCATCATTATACATGTTTTCTGTTATATTTTTTACCATTTCAAATCTAGAATTTATTTCGGTAGATATTTTTGGATTAAATTTTTTAATCCATGGTAAAATATTTGATTTTATTTCGTAACCTTGTATAACTTTAAAACAATCTGCTAGTTCAGATTTATTATAACTAGACAATTCTACTTTTTTTAAATTTTTGAATCTATATTCACAATAATCATAAAATTGAGATTTAATATTGTTATCTAAATCATCTACAATATCAATTGGAATTAAAATATTTTTTTGATCTATTTTATTTTCTTCAAAATTCTTGAAAAATAGTTTTCCTAATTTTAACATATTTAATTTATTGTTTGAAAACCATCCCAAGGTATCAAAACTCTCTGACATAGGGTAAACTTTATTAAGATTGATTCTGCCATGAGTTGGCCTGAAACCATAAATTCCACAAAAAGATGCAGGGACTCTAACGGACCCACCAGTATCAGTTCCTATTGTAAAATCATAATCGATTTGTGTAAGAGCTGCAGCTGATCCTGAGCTAGATCCACCTGGGACGCAATTTGGAGCGTTTTTATTACTTGGAGTTCCATAATGAACATTTTCTCCAATGATTGAGTAAAAAAACTCATCACAAATAGATATACCTTCTAAAATTGCACCTTCATTCAAAATTTTTTGTAAAAAAGGCGCATTTTCAATTCCTTTTTGGGAATGCTTATAAAAATCAGGGTTCCCGCATGATGTTTTAAAGCCTTTGATGTGACACATGTCTTTACACAAAAATCTCATATTAAGAAGGCTACCTCGGTATGAGGTTTGTATTTTATCTTTAGGTGAATGTGGGGCTAAAAAATCCATTATTTATTTAAATATAATGTTATAATTATAATATGAGCAATATAAATCTTTATGACTTCATTGATGATATTCAAGATTTCCCTAAAAAGGGCATTTTATTTAGAGATATAAGTCCTTTGTTAGAAGATAGGGATGCTTTTAAATTACTTATATCAAAAATGATCCAGGAAATAAAAAACTATAAAATTGATATTATAGCGGGCATAGATTCAAGAGGCTTTCTGTTTTCATCCCTATTAGCTCATCAATTGAACATTGGATCAATTATGATAAGAAAACCAAATAAATTACCAGGTAATATCATTGAAAAAAAATATGAATTAGAATATGGAAGTTCTACTCTCAGTGTACAAAAAAAAAGAAACCTTAATAAAAAAAATCTATTAATTATTGATGATCTTCTTGCTACTGGAGGTACGTTAAAATGTGCTGAGGAACTTATTTCTGAAGTAGGGGGTAAAGTTGTTTTAACTATAGTCGCAATTGAATTAAATTCTTTGAAAGGAAGAAGAAAAATCCAATCTGATGTTTTTTCTGTATTAAGTTATGATTAATAAAAAGAATACAGTGATACTTGTAGCATTAGAGCAGGAATTACCTAAAAGTTTTCTTCCAGGATGGACTGTCTTATATACTGGAGTAGGTAAGGTTAATGCTAGTTTTGCTATTTCAAAATCTTATTTTGATTATAAACCTAAATATTTTGTTAATTATGGTACAGCAGGTTCATTAAATAAGAAAATTTCAGGCTTAATTGAGGTGTCCAAATTTTATCAAAGAGATATGGATGTAAGAGGTTTAGGGTTTGAATTAGGACAAACTCCTTTTGAAAATGATTTTTTTATTCAAATAAATGAAAATGGATATAGTTGTGGTACTGGCGATAGTTTTGTTGTGACATCACCAGATTTAATTACCGACATTGTTGATATGGAGGCATATAGCTATGCTAAATTTTGTAATATAAATAAATTAAATCTACTTTGTTTTAAATTTATTTCAGATAATGCAGATAATGACGCAGGTAAAGATTGGTCTAAAGCCTTTAGAAAAGGTGCAAAAGAATTTTCAAATCTTTTTAAAAAAAAATATGAAGGTATTAAATTTTAATACCTTCATAAAATATTTAAGCAAATCCATTTTGAGCTACAGTCATTCCAACTAACATTGGTATAGATAATAGTGTATTAGTTCTTGAAAATAACATTGCTTTTTTTGCAGCCTTAACTTTTGTATCTGCATCTACTTCAATTATGCCTAATGCTCTTTTTTGGTTAGGCCAAATAACTCCCCATACATTAATTAGCATAATTATACCTAACCACATTCCAACACCTATAGGCCAAAAACCTCCTGAAAAAGTCATTGCTTGATGTAAATATCCATTCAAATAAGCTAATATTAAACCAGATATTACAGTGACAAGTGCACCCCATCTAAACCAAAACAGTGCTGCTGGAGCAATTACTTTGCTTATTGCCGGCTTTTGTTCATCTGGAATTTTGGTCATATTTGGAATTTGAACAAAGTTAAAGTAATATAATATTCCAACCCACATAATTCCAGAAATTACATGAAACCATCTAAATAACCACATATTAAATGCCGTTTGATCAAATTGACCGTCTTTTGCTAGAAATATAATAAAAATGAATGCGATAAAAAAAGATACTGATATAGTGATTTTTAATTCCGTTAATATTTTTAACATTCTATAATCCTTTTTAAATAATTACATCCTTGATGCTACATTTTCCCAATTAACGAGTTTATTTAAAAAGTTTTCTAAATAAGCAGGTCTTTTATTTCTAAAATCAATATAATAAGAATGTTCCCATACATCACAACCTAATAAGGTTACTTGATTGAAACATACTGGATTCACTCCATTTTCTGTTTTAGTAATCTTAAGTGTTCCATCACTTTCTTTTACNAGCCAGCACCAACCTGAGCCAAANTGTGTGGCACCAGCATCACAAAANGCNCTTTTAAAATTATCTATACTNCCAAATTGATCTGTAAGTGTTTTNTCCAACTCACTTGGCATNTTATTATTNGNTGGTCCCATCATTTCCCAAAATTGNGTNTGNTTCCAATGTTGNGAAACATTGTTAAATATACCATTTTGNGCAACTTTTGAACTATCATAATTTCCTTTAATTATGTCNTCTAATGATTTGTTTTCCCATTCAGTACCAGATAGTAATTTGTTGCCATTATCAACATATGCTTTGTGGTGAATATCATGGTGAAATTCAAGTGTTTCTTTACTCATTCCATTTGNCTCAAGTGCGTCATGNGAATAAGGAAGGTCTNTNAATTCTAAAGGCATTTATATCTCCATANTTTTAAATAGTTATNATTATTANTAAATTATTGTGACNAAGGTTTCAATTTTAATTATTATAGAATATTAAAAATGTTAAAGTTTCTTATTTTGAAATCAATAAAATATAATTACTTTTTTTTTTAATTTGTTTATATTATATCAGAGAATTGTTCATTGGTAATATGAATTTCAAATACTTTATATTTCTTGAGAGGTTTTATGAAACAAAGAGTAGTAAGTTTATCTGATTTTGGTCCTGCAGAAAATATGTCACTTATTGAAGCTGACATTCCGATACCTGGAAGTGGACAAATTGTTGTAAAGAATAATGCTATAGGCCTTAATTATTTAGATACATATTTTAGATCTGGTTTATACCCGTGGCCTAATAACAATGATATTAAAATCCCTGGATCTGAGGGGGTTGGTTTTATTCATTCAGTGGGTCCTGATGTATTAGATTTTAAAGAAGGTGATAGAGTTTCATATGTAACCCCAGTTGGAGCATATGCAGAATATGCAATTATCAATGCAGCGCATGCTACCAAAATTAATGTTGATGTAGATGATCATGATGTAGTGGCATGCACCCTAAAAGGTTTGACTACACATTATTTGCTCCATTTAACAATTAAAGTCACACCAGACATGACCACTCTTGTTCACGCTGCAGCAGGTGGTGTTGGCCAATTGATGGGGCAATGGGGAAAAGAAATTGGCGCTACAATGATTGGTACTGCAGGAGGTCCTGACAAAGTTGCTACTGCTTTAGAAGCAGGTTATGACCATGTAATTGATTATAAAAAAGATAATTTCGTTGATGAAGTTATGAAAATTACTAATGATAAAAAATGTGATGTAGTTTACGACAGTGTAGCTAAAGATGTTTTTCCAGGATCTATGGATTGTCTAAAACCAAGGGGTTTATGGGCTTTGTTTGGTCAGGCATCAGGTTCTATCACAGATTTCAATTTAGCCATGTTATCTGCTAAGGGTTCGTTATTTGTTACAAGACCAACATTGTTTAGTTATATTGCAAATAGGGATGAATATAATAATGCATCGCATCAGCTCTATAGTCGTGTGTCTGATGGCAGATTGAAAGTTTACATTCATGACAAAATGCCATTAGAAAAAATAGTTGAAGCACATAACGAACTTGAAGGCCGTAAAACAAAAGGTGGATTAGTTATCACACTATAATTAAANGGATTTAAAATGATAGATTTATATACATGGCATACACCAAATGGAAGAAAAGTTTCAATTATGCTAGAAGAAATTGGAATACCGTATGAAGTACATTCAATAAATATTGCAAAAGATGAACAGTTTCAGCCTCATTTTTTAAAAATTTGTCCTAATAATAAAATTCCTGCAATTGTTGACAAAAGTAATGATAATTATGCGTTATTTGAATCTGGAGCTATTTTAATTTATTTAGCTGAAAAAACTGGAAAACTTCTAAATTTAAATAATAAAGAGGATTATTATAGAACTTTAGAATGGTTAATGTTTCAGATGGCAAATGTTGGTCCTATGTTTGGTCAGGTCCATCATTTTGTTAAATATAATANAGGTAAATCAGAATATTCNGAGACNAGATATTCTAAAGAAGCCAAGCGTNTATATGGNGTNATGGATAAAAAATTATCTTCAANTCAATTTATAGCTGGCGATAATTATTCAATTGCTGATATTTCAATTTGGCCATGGACNGCTAGATTTGATTGGCAAGAAATAGACTTAAATGAATTTCCAAATGTAACTAGGTGGTACAAAGAAATGGCAGAAAGACCAGCAGTTCAAAAAGGTTGGTTAGTTCCACAAAATGATCAAGTNATACCTCAGCCTTAAATTATGTTTAAACTTANAATTGCTGGTTTAGGTTGGTGGGGTAAGGTGATGTTACAAAGATTATCTTCATCTNAAAAAGTTAAAATCGTGAATTTAATCGAACCTTANCCAGATAAAGAAACNTTACAATTNGCTAAAAGTTTTAACTTGGATATTTCTTATGATTTTGATAAGGCTGTTAATTCAATTGATTTTGATGGAATTATATTATGTACACCAAATTCATTTCATAAAGATCAAACTATTTTATGCGCCGATTTAAAAAAACATGTTTTTTGCGAAAAGCCACTATCATTAATACCCTTAGATGTTAAGCAGATGATTGAGGTCTGTAAAAGAAATAATGTGGTTTTAGGTGTTGGGCATGAACGCAGATTTGAAAAGGGATGGCAAAAACTAAAGGATATTATCAATAATAATATATTGGGAAAAATCATGTATGCTGAGGCGCATTTTAGTCATAATAAATTAGCAAATTTACCTTTGGATAATTGGAGAACTGACCCTGAAGTTGCTCCTGCTGCTGGGATGACGGGAATGGGTATTCATTTGACTGATTTAATGATTTGGTTATTTGGATCAGTAAAAAAAGTTTTTGCTACAACCGCAAAAAGGGCATTACAGTATAAAACTGGTGATGTTGTAAGTGCTACACTTATCCATGAATCTGGATTAAGCTCTCAAATTACTGCAATTTTAAAAACACCTCATTACCAAAGAGTAACAATTTTTGGAGAAAATGGTTGGGTAGAGTTAGTTGATAGCTCACATCCAGATACACCTGGTGATTCAGAGATGACAATAAGGATGGATGATGGTGATATTCAAAAAATCAAATTTAATTGGGTTGATACAGTTTCAGATAATATTCACAATTTTGTTAATGCTTCAATGAATAATAAAGACTACTTATTTACAGATAATGAAAAATATCAAAATATTGCAGTTCTTGACGCAATAAAAAAATCTAGCTCCAATCATATTATTGTTAATATTGAGTAAAAAAATTAATAAATTATATTTTTAAAATTGTTATTATAATAACTTATGGATTTAAATAAAAGCTCAAAAAAAAAGAAAACTTCTAAATATCTTAAAGATATCGGCGATATTTTAGATGATGGTTTTATTTTAGCAGATAATTTTGGAAAAGTTTTGATTGCAAATCAATCAGCTCAAGAGTTGATAGGAAAAAATTTAATCAATAAAAATATATTTAAACTCATTAATAATACAGATTTTATTTCTTTGAATTTTGATAGATCTAATAAAAAATTTGATCATTCTTTTGTTCACGAACTAGATGATTTTCTTAAGAGGCAATTAAAAATAAAGGTTAAAAAAATCAGTAAAAACAAGATATTAATAGTAATTACTGATTTAACTTTGCAAAGAAATCTTGAAAAAATACGTAGAGATTTTGTTGCAAATGTAAGCCATGAACTCAGATCTCCATTAACAATATTATCTGGTTTTGTTGAAACAATGTTAATAGAAGAAACCATTGACAAAACAACATTGAATAAATTTCTTAATATTATGAATGAAGAATCTAAGAGAATGAATTCACTTATAGATGATATTCTCTCACTTTCTAAAGTGGAGTCTGAAGAACACATCTTGCCTTCGACAGTTATATCAATTTTTGAACCAATAAAGTCGGTTATTTCAAATATTGAAAAGAGTGGGTTGTTAAATAATAATAAAATAATTTTAATTGATAATACAGTTAATCAATCAAATTCTCTAAACATAGAAGGTAACTTTTTAGAAATTACTCAAGTATTTTATAATCTAATCGAAAATGGTATTAAATATGGAAACTCAGATTCAGATATTTTAATTAAAATTGAAGAATTAAAATCTAATCATTTAAAGGTTTCAGTTGTTAACGAAGGTGAAGGGATACCCGAAAAGTATTTAGATAGAATTACAGAAAGGTTTTTTAGAATTGATAAAGCTAGATCAAGAAAGATTGGAGGTACAGGTTTAGGATTAGCAATAGTGAAGCACATATTGATAAAACATAGAGCAGAGCTTCAGATTAAAAGCATTCCTAATAAACAAACATCATTTTCTGTAATTATTCCCATTATAAAATAATGATACATAAAAATTAAATTGTTTATGTAATAAAAATGTAACAATATTTTAATAAAAAACGATATGGTTGAAATTTTAATAGCAGATGATGAACCTAACCAAATTGAGTTAATGAAATTCAATTTAGAAAAAAACAGATTTTCAATAAAGTCAGCATATAATGGTGAGCAAGCCCTTGAAATCATTCATGAAAAAAAACCTAACCTTCTTATTGTAGATTGGATGATGCCAAAAATGTCTGGAATAGAATTGTGTAGAATACTGAGATCGAACAAAGATACTAAACAATTACCTATAATTATGCTTAGTGCTAGAAGTGAAGATGCAGATAAATCACTTGGTTTGGATACCGGCGCTGATGATTATATATCNAAACCTTTTTCTCCTATGGAACTTGTATCTAGAGTTAAAGCTCTTTTAAGAAGGACAAATACCTCTATGTCTCTTAATGAATTGATTGTTGGGGATTTAAAGATATCTTTATCTGAAATGCAAGTTTATAGAAATGGTCGATTAGTTAAATTAGGTCCTAAAGAATTTAAGTTGTTAACTTTGCTTGCAGAAAGGCCTGGGCATATATTCTCAAGACAAACATTACTAGATACAATTTGGGGACATGGTATTTATATTGAAGATAGAACTGTTGATGTCCATATGAGCAGATTAAGAAAAGCACTTAGAATAGNAAAAAATGATACTGATATNATTAGAACTGTTAGAGATGGAGGTTACGGTTTACTAAAACAATAAAATTATATAATTTATAATTTAAAGTTTAATTATGAAAAGTTTTTTTGTACATGGGTTATCAGCTTTAGATTTAATACATACAGTGTCAGACATACCTAAAAGTCCAGAAAAATATAAATCTAATTCATCATATATTAGTATTGGCGGAAATGCTGCAAATGCTTCTGTTACGATATCAAGGTTGGGCGCTAAAGTTTATTTATCAACATCAATTGGAAAAGATGAAGTTGGTAATATTTTAAAGCAAAAATTATTATCAGAAAATATAGACCTTACTTATACTTATTTTCTTGATGACTTCAAAACCTCTATTTCTTCAATTATAATCAATAAAGATGGTGAAAGACTGATTTTAAATAATAGAAAGTTCAATAATTTAAAGATTCATAAAAATGTTGATTATGAAAAGTTTGATGGTTTTTTGTTTGATAGTAGAGATATAAAGAATTCTATAAAAATTTTAAAGNAAATCAAAAATGTTAAAAAGCCTAAGTTGCTTGACGCTGAAGAAAATACAACCAGTGAACTTTTAACTTATTTTTCACACGTCGTTTTTTCTTATCAGGGATTAAAAAGTTTTACTGGATTAGACGATATCGAANCTGCATTGATATTTATTTCTAAAANATTTGATTGTAAAACATTTGTAACAAATGGTGAGTATGGCTGTTATTATTTAAAAGGTAATGTTTTAATTAATATTCCAGCAATAAAAATTAAGCCAATAGATACTTTAGCTGCAGGTGATATTTGGCATGGTGCGTTTTTACTTAAATTAGTTTCAACTACTTCTNTAAAAAAATGTATCGAGTTTGCTAATTATATTGCCTCTTTAAAATGTAAAAAATTTGGTGGGTCTTCAGGCGCTCCTTTTAGAAGTGAACTTATGGGTGATTTTAAATGATATACTTACATAAAGTAATTCCTTTAATAACTTCACCTTTGTTTTTGACAATAACTTTATTAGTTATTGTTTTTTTTCTAAGAAAAACTAAGTTTTTTAAAGTCAAAAATTTTTTATTAATTTTATCATTTTTAACNTTATNTTTTCTNTCTAATNCATTGATTTCAATGAAATTAGTTAAATATATTGAAGCACCTCATCACCCTGTAAAATTATCTGAAGTTCCTGTCAGTGATTTCATTGTTGTGTTAAGTGGTGGAATGATACATCAAGTTGAAGATGACGTGTATGAATGGTCGGATCCTGATAGATTTTTTGCAGGTATAAAACTTTTAAATGCAAANAAAGGAAAAAAAATTATTTATACTGGTGGATTATTACCTTGGGANAAGAAGAAAAANACTGAAGGTGAATTNTTNAAAAANANATCTNTAGAATTTGGTNTTGATGAAAATGANATTTTGANAACAAAAAAAGTNNAAAATACTTANGAAGAAGCTNATGCANTATCTTATTTAATTAACAAAAAATCTAAGATCATTTTAGTAACGTCTGCATTTCACATGAATAGAGCGGAATTTCTTTTTAAAAAATATGGATTTAAAGTTTTTCCATATCCTGTCGATTTTCAATTCAAAAATAATAAAATTACAATTATAGATTTTATTCCATCAGCTGGTTCATTAAGCAGGTCATCATTTGTAATTCGTGAAGTATTAGGTAGGATATACTATCGTGTTAAATTTCTACTTAAATAGTAACTTCATTACAATACCAGTCATGAATTTCTTTTCCATTCATAAATACAGCATCTTCAAATTTCGTTACATAATCTAATAATTGATTTAAATAATTAATTCTATGTGGAACGCCTGTTAAATATGGATGTATGCTTATGCACATAATCTTAGTTGTTTTTTTTATTTCTTTGTATAATTGGTCAAACTGATCCTTACCTCTAGTAAAAATGGCGTCTGAGGGATGATTGTGAACAGCGGTGATAGAAACATCATTTATTTCAACAGTATAAGGTAAAGCTAACATCCTATTATTATTTTTTACCTTAAGATCCAAAGGTTGATCATCAACAACCCAGTTAGCAACATATTTAATTCCATTTTCAGCAAGGACATCAATAGTGTCATTTGTTTCAGTTAATCCTGGACTTTCCCAACCTATCACATCTTGATTTGAAAACTTCCTTAGTTTTTCAACTGTACTTTTAATGTCAACATATTCGTTATCTAATTTATGCATAGGCCTTTGTATAAATCCGTGCCCCATAAGTTCCCAGTCAAGCTTTAAAGCTTCCTCAACAGCTTTTGGATAAACATCTACAACTACACCATTAAGAGCAAGAGTTGGCTTGATATTTCTTTTTTTTAGGCTATCTATAAATCTCCAATATCCTGTCCTCATTCCATATTCGTGCCAAGACCAATTTGGAAGATCTGGCAACATAGGAACACCCATTGGAGGAGGTAAAACATTTCTGGGTTGTGGTAAGTTTGGGTCCCAAACTTCTATGTTTACGACAACCCAAATTATCAATTTTTCTTTTCCATCTAGTAGAAGTTTCTTTCTAAATGGTGCAGGTTCGTAAATTAATCTATCTCGTCTATCCATAAATTAGAATTTATTCCAATTTTCTGTAATTATTGTTCCTGAATTTGTTATCACTTTTGAAATAGGACAATACATTTTTAATTGTTCTTTAATATTATTGAATTGATTTTCATTAGCATTACATCTGATGTTTATATTTAATATTACTTCTGGAAAAGGAACTTCAATTTCTTCTGTTATGCTTGCTCCACTTTTATCAAATTTGGCATCTGCTGTGATATCAAGGGCTTCAATTTTAACACCTTGTTTTTTTGCAATCCTATGAGTTATAACGTTAGAACAACCAATTAATGAGGCTAACAATGTTTCAGTAGGTGTTAACCCTAAATTAGTTCCACCTCTTACTTCTGGTTCATCAATTACACTTTCTACATCTCTAGAAATAATATCTGCTCGAGAATGACTCTTTGAAGATCCTTCCACTTTCATTTTAACTAAGTTGACGTTATTCATTTAACTTCCTCATTACTTTAAATTTTATTTGATATCCTTAAACAATAATGTCTATAATTAACTTTATAAATTAGAGGTTTTTAAATGAAATCACCAGCATTTTCTTATTATCAAGCAAAAGATC
Source organism: SAR116 cluster bacterium (assembly GCA_002691795.1). Taxonomy (GTDB): domain Bacteria; phylum Pseudomonadota; class Alphaproteobacteria; order Puniceispirillales; family Marisalimonadaceae; genus TMED54. The sequence goes on along the minus strand of NZIY01000067.1, from coordinate 1,948 downwards.
TTGCAGATGCAATAAATATAAAAAAAACAGATGACGATGCAGTAATTTTGGCTGGTGGTCAATCTTTATTACCGACTCTAAATATGCGTTTATCTAACCCAAGTGTTCTTATAGATATTGGAAGTATTAATGAATTAAAAGAAATAAAAGTAGAAGATTCATATTTAATCATGGGTGCAATGTGCAGCCATTCACAAATTATGAATAATAAAGAAGTTAATGAGAAACTGCCTATACTCAATAAAATTTTATCCCAAGTTGCACATCCTGCTATTAGAAATAAAGGAACTCATGGTGGGAGTATTGCATATGGTGATCCGGCGGCAGAATTGCCAGCTTTTGCAGTTTTAGTTAATGCTGAAATAATTTTGTCAGGTTCCGATGGAGAACGAATTGTATCAGCAAAAGAGTTTTATAAAGGGTTGTTTGAAACTGCAATTAATTCAGATGAAATTTTAACTTCTGTTAAATATTCAATTAATCAAAATGACACGAAATTATTTTTTGATGAAGTTACTAGACGTCACGGAGACTACGCAATGGCAGGCCTTGTAGGTTCAATTAAACAGAATAATAAAATTAATGAAGAGATTAATTTGGTTTTTTTTGGAACTGGTGATAGACCCAATGAGGCACCAAAAACTTGTGAGTATCTTCTAAAGAATGAATATAATTATTCTGAAACTAAAAATATATTAAAAAATGATATAGATTTTGCGTCCGATATCTCTAGTTCATCAGATATGAAAGCTCACTTATCAGCAATTTTAGTTGGAAGAATGATGAAGGAATTAAATTAATGTCTTATTTAAATAAAACTACAATATCTATGGTTATTAATAATGAAAATTATGATGATTTGAACGTAGAAATACGTCAGCATTTAGGTGATTTTTTAAGAGATCTTGGGTTTAAAGGTACGCATTTAGGTTGTGAACAAGGTGCTTGTGGAGCTTGTAATGTTCTTGTTGATGGTGAATCAGTTAGATCTTGTCTCATGCTAGCGGTTCAAGCAAATGGTAAAAAAATAACAACTGTTGAAGGTCTCACTTCTTCAGAAATGGAAATTGTAAAAGATTGTTTTGTAAAAAATAATGCTATGCAATGTGGCTTTTGTAGTTCAGGAATGTTAATGACTACCTATGAAATCATAAAATCTAAAAGAAAACATTCTCGTGAGGAAATTAGAGAAATGATTTCAGGTAACTATTGTCGTTGTACAGGTTATCAAGCAATTGTTGATGCAGTTGAAGATTCACTTAATAAAATTAATGTAGCGGTATAATATGGATGATTTAAATCAAAACCCTAAATTAGGATCAGCAGACAGACCAAATTCTTATATTGGACGAAGTGTTCCAAGAGAAAGAGCCAAAAAACTTTTAGAAGGTAAAGGTAAATACGTAGATGATATACTTTTACCTAGAATGGTTCATTTAAGTTATGTTAGATCACCATACGCACATGCAAAAATAAAATCTATTAATACAGAGAATGCAAAAAACATTCCTGGTGTATTAAATGTTTTTACTATTAATGACATTGAAAAAGTTTGTTCTCCGTGGCAAGGGGTTCTTGGGCATTTAGGTGAAATGCGTTCTCCAAATCAATACCCTCTTGCAAAAGATATTGTTAGATGGCAGGGTGAGCCTGTTGCAGTTGTTGTTGCTAATAAAAGAGCAGTGGCAGAAGATGCGTCAGAAGTTGTGGAGATAGATTACGAAGATCTTGATGCTCAATTAGATATGGAAACTGCTATGGATATATCAACAAAAGTTATCCATGATGATCTAGGAAATAATCTTTTTTGGACCAGAACTGTTAATCAAGGTGATGTTAGCGAAGCATTTAAAAAGTCTCATAATGTAGAGGAGGTTACTCTTGATTTTGCAAGACATACAGGAGTTACATTAGAAACAAGAGCAATTGTAGCAGACTGGGACTCTTC
>NZIY01000066.1 GCA_002691795.1 SAR116 cluster bacterium | reverse complement strand
GCTGCTAAAACTTAGTGATATCAAGAAACATATAATAAATTTTATTAGATCAAGTGTTATTGGCACATGGGTTGGTTTGTTGCCAGGAATTGGTGCAAATATAGCTGCTATGTTATCTTATTCAACTGCTAAATCTTCATCTAAAGAACCTGAAAAATTTGGGACTGGTCATGAGCCTGGAGTGATATCAGCAGAAACGGCAAATAACTCTTCTATAGGTGGAGCATTAATACCATTAATTACAATGGGAATTCCTGGTTCTGTAGTTGATGCAATACTTATAGGAGCATTGATAATTCATAATTTAGAACCAGGCCCACTTTTGTTTACAACAAATCCAGAAATTGCTTATGGTGTGATTTCTGCCTATTTAATTGCAAATATTATTATGTTTGTAATTATGATTTTTGCTGTTGTTCATATTGCTAAAGTACTTTATGTTCCCCGAGCATATTTGCTGGCATCAATACTTTTATTTTGTGTAATAGGTATTTTTGCAGTAGGTAATAGTTTTTTTGATGTTTGGGTAATGATGGTTTTTGGTGTCATAGGTTTCATTATGGAGAGAGCCAAAATGCCTCTTGGACCGTTTGTTATTGGGTTTGTCTTATCTCCAATAGCAGAAGCTCAATTACGCTCAGGACTTATGGCATCAGAGGGAAGTATAGAGCCACTTTTTACAAGACCTTTTGCGGCTACATTTCTAGTAATATCTATTCTTTCTTTGTTATGGCCTTTATATTCTGATTGGAAAAAAACAAAATCTTAAGACAATACCAATAAATAAAATATAAAAAAGTTGAGTATGAAAAAAGTTAAAAATCCAAATATATTATTTTTATGCGTTGATCAATGGCCGGGCAAACTTTTAGGCTGTGCAGGTCATTCAGAAATAGAGACACCTACAATTGATCGTCTTGCTGCTAGCGGAGTACAATTTACACGTGCTTATGCAGAAACACCCATTTGTATTCCTGCTCGTCGTTCTATTATGACAGGAACTTCTCCACGTGCACATGGTGATCGAGTATTCCAACCCGCTTTACCTATGCCGGCAAGCATGCCAACACTACCTCAAATATTTCGAAACAATGGATATCAAGCAAATGCCATAGGTAAAATTCATGTTTTTCCTCAACGTAACAGAATTGGTTTTGACGATGTTGTTTTATATGAAGAAGGTCGTTCAAATTTAGGGTCTATTGATGATTATGAAATTCATCTTGCAGAAAATGGTTTTGCTGGAAAACAAAATATGCATGGAATGAGTCAAAATGAATTCTCTTGGACAACATGGCATTTGGAAGATCGTTATCATCCAACTAATTGGATAACCTTAGAGGCTTGCCGTTCAATAAAAAGACGTGATCCTACCAGGCCTGGATTTTGGTTTGTATCTTATAATCATCCTCATCCTCCGTTAGTTCCTCTTAAACAATATTTTGACCGTTATAAAGGTATTCAAATAACTGCTCCTAATATTGGTTCTTGGGCTCAAAAAAAAGATAGACCATATCCAATAAAACTTATTCAAAAAACGTGGGATCAATTATCAGATAAAAAATTAGAAGATACACGTAGAGCTTTTTATGCCTTATGCACCCATATTGATCATCAAATCAGAACAATAATTGGAACTCTAAGAGAAGAGAAAATTCTTGATAACACAATTATTATGTTTTGTAGTGATCATGGTGAGATGCTTGGTGAACACGGTCTTTATGCAAAACGAGTTATGTACGAAAATTCTTCTAACATACCCATGATAATTTCAGGTACTCCAAATGAAAAAAGATTAAAAAAAGGTAATAAAGACAATAGGTTAGTAGGTCTTCAAGATATAATGCCTACATTATTAGACTTAGTAAATATTAAAATTCCAGAAACATGTACGGGCATCTCAATGATTAAAGATTTAAAAAGAAAAACTCTTTATTGTGAATCACAAGAAGGTGTCACAGCAACACGTATGATAACTGATTCTCAGTATAAATTAATTTGGTATCCAGGAGGTAATCGTTGGCAGATGTTTGATTTAAATAACGATCCATATGAAAAAAATGATCTTTCTAATAATCAATCATATAAAAAACAAATGAAAAATTTGCAGGATGAGCTTATAAAAGAACTTTATGGATGTGATAAAAGATGGCTAAAAGGGAAAAAATTCATAGGTTTTAAGACATCAAATTTTATACCAGCACCTGATAGAAATTTATCTGGTCAAAGAGGACTTCACTATCCTCCTCCAAAATCAATTGAGCCTGGAATTGCACAGGGGGTAACTAATCGTTGGGAAGCTAAAGACACATAAGTTAAAAAAGTTTTTAATTGCATATAATTGACTGTAATAAAGGAGTTTAAATGAACAAAAAAGGGACGCTTAAAAGATACCAACCCACTCAAAATAATTATGAAAGGTTATCCAATGACATCTAATCCAGACATTGTTTTTATTATCACAGACCAACAAAGGTATGATACCATAGCATCACTTGGAGCCTCACACATGGACACTCCAAATATAGACCGGCTAGTATCAGATGGTGTTTCTTTCAGTCAATGTCATGTAACAGCACCATCATGTGTGCCTTGTCGAGCTAGTTTATTTACAGGATACTATCCACACACTAACGGTGTTCTTGCCAATGGTCAACCATGGAGCAAAACATGGGTCTCCGACTTAGCAAACACAGGGTATCATTGCGTTAATATTGGAAAAATGCACACTATCCCTTATGATTCGAATGCAGGTTTTCACGAACGATTTGTAGTTGAAAATAAGGATAGATATCTTGAAGGTCGATGGTTTTTCGATGAATGGGATAAAGCACTTGCTTCACACGGATTAAAAAAACAGCAGCGCGAGGAATATCGAAAACGAACGGATTATCGTGACAGGCTTGGTGCTTTTACTTGGGACTTGAACCCAAAACTTCATTCGGATAATTTTATTGGTGAAACAACTTGTTGGTGGCTTAAAACAAAGCCCATAGAAAAACCTCTTTTTCTTGTCATAGGATTTCCTGGACCACATCCACCCTTTGATCCTACACCTGAGATGGCAGAAAAATATATGGCTAGAGATTGCCCTTTACCAAATGTTAGTGATGAAGAATTATCAAATCTTGTTAGTCCTTGGATTGCTAAACGTCATCACGATGTTGAAGTTGATCACGATAGCGTGGCATGGAAGCTCAACCCTACGAAAGAGGAATTACATAGGATGCGAGCATATTATTATGCAAACGTCGAAATGATAGATATTCAAATTGGAAATATTCTCAGTTCACTTGAAGAACGTGGAAATATGGATAATACTATCATTATTTTTACTTCGGATCACGGTGATAATCTGGGTGATCATGGTTTAATACAGAAGTGGGCACCTTACGAAGAGGTTACACGTGTGCCATTAATTATTTCTGCTCCAAAGCGGTTTAAGAGTGGACAGAAAATTAATGCAATGGTCCAACTTTTTGATCTTGCTCCAACTATTCTTGAATGGTCTGGTGTTAAGCCAAATCCAACTTTTGAGGCTATATCACTTAACCCTGCATTGGAGGGAAACAGATTTGATGGTCGAGATCATGTTTTTTGCGAACAGGCAGGAGATGTTAATATGACTGGAGCAAGTTATCTCACCATGGTGAGATCACAGACTCACAAGCTGGTACATTTTCACGGTAGCAATGAAGGTCAGCTTTTTGATTTGTCAAGTAAAGACAGTGAAACAAAAAATCTTTGGGATGATACCTCATGTGCCTCTATTAAACAGAGTCTTTTACAAAGGATGCTTGAGTTTTACATTGAAAGTACTGTACAAACCCGTGATGCTAGACGACTTATTGTTTCTCCTGCTAATGCCAAAGCTATGCAGTAAGAACAAACAAACGAAGACTGTATTTAAAGTGAACAACTTTTTGTCAATAAACTTTAAAAAGTTTTAACTCCTATTTGCCAGGTCAGTATAAGAAAGCATCAATGTGGGTAAAACCAATAGTCAAAACTACCTAACGTAATCTAGTAATAATTTTAATGTTAATGGAGAAGAGAACCTCATCTCTATTTCATCTTAATCAGCTATTTTTTTAAAATTTTATAGATTTAATATTTTTCAATCTAAAATTTAGCCTACAATAACGCTTGTAAAAAATCTCGCGATTTAGATTGGAATGCAATCACATTTTTTTTACGAGACTATTATTATTTTAAATTAAGAATTTCCATCATTTTTTTCTTCATTACGAATTTTTGAGGTTTTCCAGTAATAGTCATTGGCAATTCTTCAACAATTTCAAAAAATTTTGGTATTTTAAAATGAGCTATTTTTCCTTCGCAAAATTGTTCTAATTCGTTTTTGTCAATCTTAGATCCTGTTTTTAGAACAATCCATGCACACACTATCTCTCCGAGTTTCTTATCAGGCACTCCAAAAACTTGTGCCTCACTTATTTTCGGATGCAAGAATAAAAACTCTTCTATTTCTCGTGGATATATATTTTCTCCACCTCTAATAATCATATCTTTAAGACGACCTGTAATAGTACAAAAACCATCTTCATCAAAAACACCTAAATCACCAGTATGCATCCATCCGTCATTTATTACCTCATTTGTTGTATTAACATCATTCCAATACTCCTTCATCACAGAATATCCTCGAGTGCAGAGTTCACCCTGTTCGCCAATTGGGACAATTTTATTATATTTATCTACTATCTTAACTTCTATATGCGGATGCACGCGTCCTACAGTTTTACATCTTTTTTCAGTAGGATCGTCAACAAAACTCTGAAAAGATACAGGAGAAGTTTCAGTCATTCCATAACATATTGTTACTTCTTTTATATTCATTAAATCATTTACCTTTTTCATTACTTCGATTGGGCATAGTGCTCCAGCCATGATGCCTGTTCGCATATTAGATAAATCACTTGAGGATTTGTTTAATTCTTCGAGTATTGCAACAAACATGGTTGGTACTCCATATAATGCAGTACATTTTTCTTTAACCAGAACATCTAACGTTTCTTTAGCATTGAAAGATTCACCTGGAAAGATTATAGCTGCCCCTTTACTAACAGCACCCAAAACACCCATTACCATGCCAAAACAATGATAAAGTGGTACTGGTAATGCCAAACGATCTTTTTCAGTAAGCTTGATTCTGCCCGTAACAAAACTTCCATTATTCACAATGTTGTAGTGAGATAAAGTAGCTCCTTTTGGTTGTCCAGTTGTTCCGGAAGTAAATTGAATATTGATTGCATCATCAGGCTTTAATGTTTTATCNATTTCAATAAGTTTTTGTTTTTCTTTATCCCCTCCAAGATTAAAAATCTCTTCAAACATCCATACACCAGAATAACTTTNATCTACTTTATCCATGAGAACTACATGATTAAGCTGAGGTAGATTTTTAGTTTGAAGTTTGCCTTTTTTTGATGTTTTTATTTCTGGAGCCAATGAAAGTATCATTTTAAAATATTCTGAATTTTTAAAATTTTTTGCTAATATTAGAGCTTTACAACCAACCTTGTTGAGAGAATATTCTAATTCAGAAAGCCTATAAGCAGGGTTGATATTTACTAAAATAANACCTATTCGAGCAGTAGCAAATTGTGTTAACACCCATTCTAAACGATTTGGAGACCAAACACCTAATCTATCTCCTTTTTTTAGACCAATNGTNATGAATCCAGTTGCCAATTTGTCAACCAAATGGTCAAATTCTNTATAATTTAGTTTATNATTNGGAAAGACAAAGGCATCTCTTTCACCAAACTTAGATACTGTATTTTTCAAAAGTTTTGATATTGTAAAATCAACAAGGGGAGGCGAATCAGATCCTTTTACGAATGAAATTTTATTTAATGGCCTTAAACCATTATTATCATATNTGTGATCTGTAATTATATTTTCTCCTAAAGTNATNTATTTATCTCCCTANGATATGAGTTNTTTAGATATTAGAAAGATACATCTTACATCAAGCATGCGCATATAAANTCCTCACTATCNCAATATAACAATCGAATTAATTTTATTTTATAGATTAATAGTTTTNAGTCCACAATTTAGTCTNCAATTAGATGTGATTTATGATTATTTAGATTGAAATAGCTTAAAGAGCCTTCGTCAAGAAAATTGAGANCNACGCNNNAGGTTTATGGCACATTATGANTNAAGGTNGTTATCTTAATGGCGGAGGGAGAANCTCCTCGCTATTTTGTTTTAATTATCTAATTTACTTATTTNGTATAATANTAATNAGTCAGTCTGCAAATTAGAATCTCTTTTTAGTATTTNAGATGCGTATTTAACATGCAAATAAATTAAATTATGTTTTTTATTTCATCATTTATTTTTTTTTAAGNACTTNAANGTANAAATTANAACAACTTTCNTATTAATNTGGTGTAATNNNANANANTAATTTTTATGAGGTTATTATGTTTCAAGCCATTATATCTGTATGTAATTTAATTAATTTGGAGTGTGTACTTCTGAAAGACAAAATTGGGTTAATAAACACTCATAAAGAATGTATAACTCGTGCTGAAATCATGAGAAAAGATTTTATTGATTTATATAAAGGTCCAGTAATAGTAAAAAAGAATTGTGTTAAATTAAACAATTACAAAAGTGCTTAACCACAAAATGATCTAATTACAAAATTATTATTTAATATTTATAATGGGATAAATAATCTTTTTTTGTTTATTANGAAAAAGTTTCAGTATCCCCAGTGTAAATTTATTGTTTTTCCATCAATAGTTTTGAAAATGGTGCAGGAAACCACCTCGTTATTTCATTTCAACCATCTGTATTTATGTGATAATAAAGTACTACAATTATACAATTTACAACTATATTAATAGTAAATTATATTTATTTAATAAATAGAAAGAAATAAAAAAGTGTCAATTTTATCTTCAGATAGACTTTTTCCTATTGATCCTTCAACACGTAATATTGCCAGGAGTCTATACAAAGAAATAAGTAAAATGCCTATTATAAGTCCTCATGGGCATACTGAGGCACGTTGGTTTGCTGAAAATAAACCGTTTAAAAATCCAACAGAATTGTTTGTTACACCTGATCATTATGTGTTTAGAATGTTATTTTCTCAAGGTATAGACTTGTCTGAATTAGGTTTATCAAGCATTGAAAATAATATTTCTATAAAAAAACCAAGAGATGTATGGCACACTTTTGCTAAAAACTATTTTCTATTTCGAGGAACTCCTACAANAATTTGGCTGGATTATGTTTTTGAAAATTTATTTGATTTAAAAGAAACNCTTAATAAAAATAATTCAGACTTATATTATGATGTTATAGATGACAAATTAAAACAAAAAAACTTTTTACCTAGAAACTTATTTGATCAATTTAATATTGAGGTTTTATGTACTACNGANAGTCCATTAGACGATTTAAAATGGCATAAACAAATAATTGAATCTGATTGGAATGGTAGGATTATTTCTGCATATAGACCAGATAATGTAATAGATCCTGAAAGCATAGAATTTGCTGAGAATGTTGAAAAATTTGGAGATATTAATCGCGAGAATTCAACAAGTTATTCGGGTTATTTGTCTGCACATTTTAAGAGTAGAGAATATTTTAAATCTTTGGGNGCCACAAGTACTGATCACGGGCATCCTACTGCTAATACATTTAATTTATCTAAACAAGAAATAAGTAGTTTGTTTGATAAGTCACTTAGAGGGAAGTTAGATAAAAACCAGTGTGAAGTTTTCAGGGGACATATGTTATTAGAAATGGCAAGAATGAGTGTTGAGGATGGGTTAGTTATGCAACTTCATCCTGGTTCTTTTAGAGGACACTCTCCTGAAATTTTAAAACTTTATGGTAAAGATAAAGGTTTTGATATCCCTCAGCCTACTAATTATGTCCATGCACTAAAACCGTTATTAGACGAGTTAGGATTAAATAAAAAATTTAAAATGATTTTGTTTACTTTAGATGAGACAACATTAACAAGAGAAATTGCACCTCTTTGTGGTGTTTATCCTTGTTTAAAAATTGGTCCACCTTGGTGGTTTTTTGATAGTGTAGAGGGAATGAATAGATTTAGAAGATCCGTTACTGACACTGCAGGATTTTATAACACTGTTGGATTTAATGATGATACAAGAGCTTTTTGTTCAATTCCAGCTAGACACGATATGTCTAGAAGAGTTGATTGTGCATTTTTGTCCGAATTAATTTCTGCTGGTCAGATTAATGAAGAAGAAGGTTATGAGTTGGCTATTGAATTATCCTATGGCTTGGCTAAAAAAGCATATAATTTATAGTATATGACAAAAGTACTTATAAGTAGAAATAATCAACCTTATCAACCTGTAAATACAATTCATTTGGGTTTAGGTGCATTTTATAGAGCCTTTTGCTGTGATTATTTTCAAAAAATTAATGAGTTAAAAAAAGACTCNATTAGGGTTTTAGGTGTTTCAATGAAAACACCACATATCGTTAATAAATTAAAAAAACAACAAGGTGTTTTTACTGCTTTTGAAAAAGGAAAAGAAAAAACTGTATCAAAAAAAATTGAGTGCATACAAGAATTATTATTCTCCCAAGAGGATCCAAAATATCTTTTAAAGTCTTTGGCAAATGAAAAAGTTAATTTAGTAACAATAACTGTAACTGAAAAAGGGTATTGTCTTATACCAAGTTCAGGCAAATTAAATTTTAATAATCCAGATATAAAGAATGATCTTGAAAATCCAGAAAATCCAAAGTCTGTAATAGGTTATTTAGTGTATTCACTAAATTTAAGAAAAAATAAAAATCTAACTCCTTTTACTTGTTTGTCATGTGATAATATTCCAGATAATGGAAAAGTTCTTTTAAGTGCAGTATCAGAATTTGCCAAGGAAATTGACTTAAATCTTTTTAATTGGATAAAAGAATATGGAAACTTTCCTTCAACTATGGTTGACAGAATTGTGCCTGCATTAACGAGTAATGATTTAATTGATATGAATAATTCAATAGTTTTTCAAGATAATGCACCTGTAATTCATGAACCGTACTCTTTATGGGTAATAGATAACAAAATTGACTTTAATATAAAGAATATTTTTAAAAACTCAGAAGTATTATTTGTTGACAATGTAAAACAATATGAGGAAATGAAATTGAAATGCTTAAATGGCACTCATAGTGCTTTGGCTTATTTAGGTTATTTGTCTGGATATAAAACTATTTTTGAATCTATCNGTGATGCAGTATTATTAAATTTTACAAAATTATTATGGATTAATGAAATTTTACCAACTGTTGATGCTCCAAAAAACTTTATTTTAACCAATTATATAAAAGAGTTGCTTGACAGATATAATAACCCAAATATAGAGCATTTAAACAAACAGATAGCTATGGATGGTTCTCAGAAACTTCCTCAAAGAATATTAAGAACTATTGAAGAAAATATTGATAATGATTCAGGTTTTGAATTGTTATGCGAGGTTATTTCTGCATGGATAAGATATACCAGTGGAAAAGATGAAGTTGGNAAAATAATTGAAGTCATTGATCCATATGCCACTGTATATTTTGAGATACATGAAAATTCTAAATCTACTTTAGATTTAATTAATAGTTATTTAAAAATAGAAAATATTTTTTCTAAAAAATTAAGAAATAATAAAAAATTTGTTAATACTTTAAATAACTCTCTATCAAGGCAAATAAATAAAGGCACATTAGAATCTCTTAAGGAGATTTTAAATTGAAAGAGACATGGCGATGGTTTGGATCTCTGGATAAAATTAATTTATCTGAAATTGCTCAAACAGGAGCAAAAGGAATAGTTACATCTCTTCATGAAATACCTTATGGTCAACCTTGGGACAAAAAGAAAATTAAATGCCTAAAAAATAAAATTATTAATACTAATTATGATTTTAATTGGGATGTTGTTGAAAGTTTGCCTGTTCATGAAAATATAAAAATTGGTAAAGGTGATTTAAACATATTATTTGAAAATTATAGAGTTTCTTTAGAAAACTTAGCTGAAGAAGGAATCAAAATCATATGTTATAATTTTATGCCTTTGCTTGATTGGACAAGAACACATCTCAATGTAAAAAATAAAAACGAATCCACAGCTCTTAGATTTTCTGCAAAACATATGGCGGCATTTGAAATAAAATTTTTAAATAGAAAAACTGCGTCTGAAGATTATCACCCTGACGCGGTTAAAAATGGTATTTATTGGTTCAAAAACTCAACTGTTGAAGAAAAAAACAATCTTTTAATGAGTATAATGGCAGGGTTACCTGGTAGCTTTAAAAGATATAGTGTTAAAGAATTAAAACAGATTTTAAAATTGTATAAAGATATTGATAAAAATAAAATTAGAAAAAACTATAGTAATTTCCTTAATGAAATATTACCAACTGCTGAAAAGCTTGGTATTAGAATGTGTGTGCATCCAGATGATCCTCCAAGAAATATTTTAGGTTTGCCTAGAATACTATCAAATAGTGAAGATATAAATTGGGTTTTAAATGGTCATTGTTCTAATTCAAATGGACTTACTTTATGCAGCGGTTCTTTAGGTGCTGGAGAAAATAATGTTTTAGAAATAGCAAAAAAATTTGCAGATAAAATATTTTTTGCACATATAAGAAATGTTAAAAAGGAATATGATGGCTCATTTCAAGAGTCTGATCATTTGGATGGTGATACAAATATTCCTGAATTATTATCTATCTTATTAAAAGAGGAAGAAAGAAGAAAAAAAAATAAAACTTTTGAATTTGAAATACCCTTCAGGCCAGACCACGGTCATAAGATTTTGAATGATTTTAATTCAAATACTCATCCAGGATACCCTTTATTAGGGAGAATGAAAGGATTGTCTGAATTAAGAGGAGTTATTGCTAGTCTGAAAAATTGTATTGAAAGAAATAACACTTAATATAACGAATTTATTTGTAAGAAAGACTTTATGTTTAATGAGTTCCACTATACTCAAAATTTTGGAAAATTAGGTTTGTGTAGTTGTCCAGGTACTTTTCCTATCGCGCTCACCACATTTCCTATTTTGAATAGTGGTAACAACTACAATGACTTAGCCAACAAATCATTGAAAATATTACCTAATTTAAAACAATCTATCCGAATTTGGTCTGATTTTGCTCCGAAGTTAATCCGAGAAAATAGGTCAAAATTACTCCAAAAAAGCATAAAAGTGTCTAGTAAGTATCTAGTAGATTTTTCAGAGGGTGACAGGTTATGCCCTTAAGTGTGATAGGTTATTTTCTAAAAAGTGTCTTTTTATACTTGTAATTATTTAATATTTTACGACTTTCCCCCAAAGAAATTGTGAGGGACCATAACCAATTCTCGCGTCTT
>NZIY01000065.1 GCA_002691795.1 SAR116 cluster bacterium | reverse complement strand
GAAAGTTTTAAAAACTTTTACTATGCTGAAAAATATCACCAACAATATCTTTTTAAAAACCCTAATGGTTATTGTGGGCTAGGTGGATGTGATGTTATTATGAGATAATTCATCTTGACCTAAGCAAAATTTTATTATATTCAAAATGTGAGGTTTANATGAANGTTGTTAGTTCTTTAAAAACACTTAAAGCAAGAGATAGAAACTGCCAAGTTGTAAGACGNAGAGGCAGACTNTANGTGATAAANAAAAAAAACCCTAGATTTAAAGCTAGGCAAGGTTAATTAATTATAAATGAATTTTANAAACTGCTATAATTTTCAAGATTTNAGACGTCTTGCTAAATCAAAGCTACCATCACCTATTTTTAACTATATTGATGGTGCAGCTGATGATGAGGTTACCTATCGTAGNAATACTTCNGCATTTGACGATGTAAGTTTAATACCTAATGTCTTGCAGGGTGTAAAAGAAGTTGACATTTCTACAACAATTTTTGGTAAAAAACTAGAAATGCCCGTATATTGTTCACCNACAGCTGTTCAAAGGNTGTTTCACTANGAGGGTGAAAGAGCTGTTGCTAAAGCTGCNNATAAATTNGGAACAATGTTTGGAGTTTCCTCACTCGGAACAGTAAGTGTAGAAGANGTATCAAAAATATCTTCATCACCAAAGATGTTTCAGTTCTANTTTCATAAGGATAGAGGTCTTAATAATAGTATGCTTGAAAGGGCAAAGGAAGCTAAGTTCGATGTNCTTGCTTTAACAGTCGANACCATAACNGGAGGTAATCGAGAAAGAGATTTACGTACAGGGTTTGTAATTCCTCCAAGGTTTAATTTGANTAGCTTAATAGAGTTTGTTTTNAAACCTTATTGGGGAATTAATTATGTAACAAGTCCAAAATTTGAACTTCCTCATTTGCAAGATTATGTTGGTGCAGGTACATCAGCNATGACTTCAATAGGAGATTATTTTACAAANATGCTTGATCAATCNATGAATTGGAAAGANGCNGAACAACTTGGAAAAAAATGGGGNGGACACTTTGCTTTAAAAGGAATTGTTAGTGTCGAAGACGCAAAAAAAGCTGTAGATATAGGTTGTACAGGTGTAATTGTTTCAAATCATGGTGGAAGACAATTAGACGGTTCTGTTTCTCCTTTTGATCAATTAGAAAAAATTGTAGATGCAGTTGGGGATAAAATTGACGTAATTTGTGAAGGGGGAATTCAAAGAGGCACACATGTATTAAAAGCACTNTCTATTGGTGCTAAGGCTTGTGCAGGCGGAAGACTTTATTTGTATGCATTGGCTTCAGCTGGAGAAAAAGGTGTTGAAAGAGCCCTTACTTTAATGAGAGAAGAAATTATTCGGGATATGAAATTAATGGGNTGTACATCAATCGATCAACTNAATAGATCAAATTTACATTTTTCTAATAAGTAATGTTTATTTAAAAAAATCATTTCCTTTATTGTCAATAACCATAAATGCAGGAAAATTTTCAACTTCTATTTTCCAAACCGCTTCCATGCCCAGTTCAGGATACTCTAAAATTTCTACTTTTTTAATAGAGTTTTGAGCTACGTTNGCCGCTACTCCTCCAATTGAACCTAGATAAAATCCTCCAAAATTTTTACAAGAATCGACTACAATTTTAGATCTGTTACCTTTAGCAAGCATTACCATTGAACCACCATATTTTTGAAATTTAGGTACATAGCTATCCATTCTTCCNGCAGTTGTGGGNCCAAAAGAACCAGATGGTAATCCTTCAGGTTTTTTTGCAGGTCCAGCNTAATAAACTGGATAATTTTTTATATAGTCTGGCAGATCATTATTTTTTTCTAAATACTCCAAAATTTTAGCGTGTGCGATGTCCCTTGCAACAATTAAAGGACCTGTTAAACTTAACCTTGTTTTAACTTTACATTTATTTAATTGTTTTAAAATGTTCTCCATACCGCTTCTTAAATCAATCTCAACAATTTCTTCATCAAAATTATCCTCAACTTCAGGTAGATATTTAGCAGGATTTTTTTCAAGTTTTTCTAAAAATATTCCTTTAGAGTTTATTTTTCCAAAAATCTGACGATCAGCTGAACAAGACACTCCTATACCTACTGGCATAGACGCTCCATGTCTAGGTAATCTTATAACCCTAACATCGTGACAATAATACTTCCCTCCAAATTGAGCTCCAATGCCCATTTCTTGTGTCATTTTTAAAATAATTTCTTCCCATTCTTTATCTCTAAAAGCATGACCTGTTTTTTCATCACCTATGTTTGGTAATTCGTCTAAATATTTTGTTGACGCTAATTTAACAGTTTTTAAATTTAATTCTGCAGATGTTCCTCCAATTACAATAGCTAAATGGTATGGTGGACAAGCAGCAGTTCCTAGAGAAATGATTATATCATGTAAAAAACTTTTCAAATCTTTTGGGTTTAGAATTGCCTTTGTTTGCTGATATAAAAAACTTTTATTTGCTGAACCTCCTCCTTTTTGAATAAATGTAAATTTATATTCATTTCCTTCTGTAGCGTATAAATTTATTTCACCAGGAAGATTATTATTTGTATTTTTTTCTTCAAACATTGAAATTGGTGCAAGTTGAGAGAATCTCAAATTATTTTTTTGATAACTATTGTATATTCCTTTTGATAATTCTTTTTCATCATTAAAATTAGTGAAAACACATTTTCCTCTATATCCATTAATTATTGCTGTTCCAGTATCTTGACACATAGGCAAAANCCCTGATGCNGAAATNTTAGCATTTTTAAGCATTGTCATTGCAACAAAATGATCATTCTTTGACGCTTCTTTATCATCTAGAATTTTTCTTAATTGTTTCAAATGTGAACTTCTATACAAATGAGATATCATATAAAATGCATTTTCAGTTANAAGTTTTAAAGCCTCAGGTTCAATGANTAAAAAATNTTGATTTCCAAAACTTTTATTTTGNACATAATTGNNTTCAATAAGTTCGTATTCTATATCATCTTTTCTGATAGGAAACATTGTAGAAAAANCAAAACTCATTTTAAATTCCTTTCTAGATTAATCTTTTTTCTTGGGTCTAAATGCGTCTAAAGATAAAACCTCAGCCTTATTTTTTTGTTTAGTGTTTTTAATTGAGTCCTCTGGTTGATTTATTCTTTCTTTAAAAGAACCTTCTTTTACAGAATTTTTTTTAAACTGCAAACTGAAACCAACGGAAGGATCTGAAAAAGAAACAATTGAATTAAATGGAACTATTATATCTTTCTTTTGACCATTAAAAGACAGTGTTACTGAAAATTTTATATCGTCAATTTTAAGATTCCAAAATTGATGTTGCAGTATAATTTTAATTTCATTATCTTCACTACTTTTCAATTCATTAGGAACCTTAATTCCCTTATATGTTGAATCAAATGATATGAAAAAATGGTGGTCACCTGGAATACCGTTTTCATTAATTATTTCTAATGATTTTTTAACAACTACTCTAAGTGCATCTTCAACTATTTTGTCATAATCTATCAAATTTTCATTCATACATAATCCCACATAATTTTATCTTGATAATATATAATATAAAAATATTTTTACAGTTAAAATTAAAAAAAAGGCAAGACAAAAGTCTTGCCCTTGAGTTTCTGTTGCCAGGTAGTTCAACCCCGCCAGTCCTTGCTAGAGGACAGGACTTTAGTTTCGGTTACTTTAGCTACTAAGCAGCTGCAGCAACCGGAGCGTAGTTGTCATTTGCAACTATAAATTAGCCCGATATCGGTGGTACAATGCCGAGTAAAAATTTTATTTTTATTACACACGTCGATCCTATTTCACCCCCAAAATAGTTTGGTGGAGGTGCCGGGTACCGCCCCCGGGTCCGTAAAGCTTATTTTATAAAATGTTTATTACTATAGTCTTAGAGACAATATTAATATATATCAGTTTTGATATTTATTAAAGAGCAATGACAATTAAAAATCTTTTTGTTATGAATAAGTAGAGGTTAAAAATGAAACAATATTTAGATCTTTTGAAAAATGTCTATGAAAATGGAGTTATTAAAGCTGATAGAACAGGTGTAGGAACAAAATCAATTTTTGGATGGCAAATGAGGTTTGATCTAAGCGAAGGCTTCCCATTGTTAACAACTAAAAAACTTCACATAAATTCTATTGTCCATGAACTATTATGGTTTGTAAATGGAGATACCAATATAAAATATTTAAATGAGAATAATGTGCATATTTGGGATGATTGGGCGGATGAGAATGGAGATTTAGGACCAGTTTACGGTAAACAATGGCGCTCATGGAATGATAATGGTTTAAAAATTGATCAACTTCAAAATGCTATAGATTTAATAAAAAATGATTCTAGTTCTAGAAGAATAATTGTTTCATCATGGAATCCCTCTGACGTCACTAAAATGGCCTTGCCTCCTTGTCACTGTTTGTTCCAATTTAATGTAATAGATAGTAAATTATCGTGTCAGCTTTATCAAAGAAGTGCAGATATTTTTTTAGGAGTTCCTTTTAATATTGCTTCTTATGCTTTACTTGTACATATGATAGCTGAAATAACTAATTTGGACGTTGGATCATTTGTCCATACCCTTGGTGATGCTCACTTATATTTAAATCATCAAGCTCAAGCAAAGGAACAATTGTCAAGAAAGCCTAAAGATTTGCCTAGACTAATAATAAATAAAAAAAGAAAAAGCATAGATGAGTTTAAGTTTGATGACTTTATTTTTGAAAATTACAATCCATTAGAACACATCAAAGCTCCTATAGCAGTTTAATTTAATGAAAAAAATAAAGCATAATAAATTTCCAATTGTAACAGTTGCAGCAATCTCGGATGATTTTATAATCGGGGATGGTAACAAGTTACTTTGGCATCTACCAAACGATTTAAAAAGATTAAAAAATATTACTCTTGGTAATCCAATAATTATGGGAAGAAAAACCTATGACAGTATAGGTAAACCCTTGCCAGGCAGAGCAAATATAATTTTAACTAATAAAAACAGTAACAAAGATGACTTAAAAACAGATAAGTTTTTTGTAAAAGATTTTGAAAAAGCAATTTTAAAAGCTAATAAATGGATTGATAAAAATTTCGACAAAGTTCAAAAACAATCAAAACAAATTTTTATTTTTGGAGGAGGAGAGATTTATAAACTAGCTCTAGATTATTGTATTAAAATTG
Source organism: SAR116 cluster bacterium (assembly GCA_002691795.1). GTDB lineage: Bacteria > Pseudomonadota > Alphaproteobacteria > Puniceispirillales > Marisalimonadaceae > TMED54. The sequence continues at coordinate 7,556 of NZIY01000065.1, read as the reverse complement.
AACTAACTGTAGTTAATGTGAAATGTTTAAATGGAGTTTACTTTCCAACTATTAATCAACAAGATTGGGGAAAAAAACTTATCCAAAAGGTAGAGGGTAATGAAAAATATCCATCGCATTCTTTTTGGACCTATTTAAGGAAAAAATAATTTAATAACCACTTTTTTTTATCACTGTATGTCCTATTTCAAAAAATAATTTTGAAATTAGATCTTTTGAATTTTGATTAAATATTTGAAAATTATCTTTGAAATTTTTACTTAAGCTATCACTAATAGGTAATTCACCTAAGATTTCGATATCTAATTCTTTAGCTACTCTAGAAACTGATTTTTCTCCTAGTATATAATGTCTTTTATTACAATTATCACATAAAAAATAACTCATGTTTTCTATTAATCCTAAGATAGGTATATTTACTTTTTTAAACATATTAATTCCCCTCTTAACATCTGCTAATGATAATTCTTGAGGAGTTGAAATAATTATTGCCCCTGTAACTTGTATTTTTTGAGAAATTGTTAACTGAACATCTCCAGTTCCGGGAGGTGTATCAATTACTAAAAAATCAAGGTTTTCCCAAGCTACATCTCTTAAAAGTTGTGTTATAGCTTTTATAACCATAGGGCCTCTCCAAATGTTAGCAGTTTCTTCAGGAATAAGATATCCAATTGACATGGTTTTGAGGCCGAACTCTTCTTGAGGTACGAATTTATTATTAATTATTTTTGGTGAAGTACTTTTATTTAGGAGTTTTGGTAAACTTGGACCATAAATATCAGCATCTAATAATCCTACTTTGTAGTTCAATAAATTTAAAGTTCTTGCTAATTTTANAGCTATTGTTGATTTTCCAACACCACCTTTACCACTAGCTATAACAATGATGTGCTTAGCAAGGTTTTGAATTTTAGTAAATTTGTCAAATTCCGTTTTAAGCATATGTTGATAATATACCTAATATTNAAAATTAAAATTTATATTTTAAGATAATTTTAAAAAATTAGTGAATTAAGCTTGAAATTATTTTATAGGGACAAATATATAATATGCTCATACATAGAATTCAGGTGTAAAAATGAATAATAATTCTGGCCCTTGGGGCAATAATGATAATAACCAAAATCCTTGGGGAAGACGCCCAAATAACAATCAAAGCCCAGATGTAGATGATCTGATTAAACAAAGCAAAGATAAATTTAAAAAATTTATACCATCTAAATTTGGAGGAGGAAAAAGTGCTTCCTTAATTTTTTTAATATTAATTGCACTGTGGTTAGCTACAGGTATTTATAGAGTCAATCCACAAGAACAAGGTGTTGTTTTAAGATTTGGTGAATGGGTAAGAACAACTGAACCAGGTCTTCATTATCATTTACCAACACCTATTGAAAAAGTTATAACTCCAGATGTAACAAGAGAAAATAAAATAGAAATTGGCTACAGAGCTTTTGGAGGCGGTACATCTAATAGAAGAGATGTCCCAGATGAATCAAAAATGATTACTGGAGATGAAAATAATATTGATATAGATTTTGTTGTTTTTTGGAAAATATCTGATGCTGGAAAATATATTTTTAATTTACAAGATCCGCCTGAAACTGTAAAGGTTGCAGCTCAGTCAATAATGAGAGATATTATTGGGCAAACTAAAATTCAAACTGCATTAACCGAAGGCAGACAAAATATTCAGTTGAAAGCTAAATCACTATTACAGGACCTTCTTACCCAATACGAAGCTGGAGTTGAAATAAGAGATGTTCAACTCTTGTCAGTCGATCCACCACAGGAAGTTATTGACGCTTTTAATGATGTACAAAGAGCAAGACAAGATAGAGATACTCTAATAAACGAAGCACAAGCTTTTAGGAATGATGTTGTCCCAAGAGCAAGAGGTGAAGCTGCTCAAATGATAAATCAAGCTCAAGCATATGAGAGTCAGGTTGTTAACAGGGCTAAAGGTGATGCTGACAGATTTATATCAGTTTATAATAGTTATAAAGCGGATCCTGATGTTACAACTTCTAGGATATACCTGGAGACCATGGAAAAAGTATTATCCAATGTTAACAAAATTATTATGGATAAATCTTCGAGTTCTTCAGGAATTGTACCCTATTTGCCGCTCGATAAATTACAAGGTAAAGGATCTAAATAAATGAGTAATATTAAATTAACGATATATTCACTAGGAGCTATCATACTATTTTTTTTATATAGTTCCTTTTTTACAGTTGATCAAACAAAACAAGCTATGGTTTTACAATTTGGTGAACCAAAAAGAGTCATAAATAAACCAGGGCTTAATTTTAAAATGCCATTTATTCAAGATGTTACATATTTTGAAAAAAGAGTTTTATCACTTGTTTCAAGTGATTCAGAAGAGGTAATACTTTCGGATCAAAAAAGATTAGAAGTCGATACTTATTCTAGATTCAAGATTATTGATCCATTGCTATTTTATCAAACTGTTCGAAACGAAAATGGTGCAAGACAAAGATTAGAATCTATCATTGACTCTTCTGTGAGAAGAGTTTTGGGTAAATTAGAATTAATTTCCATTTTATCAGATGCGAGACAAAATATAGTGGATGATATTGGTACTGAAGTTAACCAGATTGTTAAAAGATTAGGTATGGAAATTATTGATGTTAGAATTAGACGTGCCGATTACCCTGAAGCTACTAGTCAAAATATATTTAATAGAATGAGATCTGAAAGAGAACAAGAAGCAAAAGAATTTAGAGCTCAAGGAGCGGAAGAGGCTCAAAAAATCAGGTCTGATGCTGAAAAACAAAAAACTATATTACTTGCTGAAGCTCAACGAAAAGCTGAAGCAATTCGTGGTGAAGGAGATGGAGAAGCTATTAAAATATATGCCGATGCTTTCGGAAGAGATAAAAAGTTTTTTAAATTCTATAGATCCATGCAAGCTTATGAGAAAACTTTTGTTGACAAAGATACTACTATGATTTTATCACCTGAAAGTGAATTTTTTAATTTCTTTTCCGATAAAAAAGGTAATTAAAATTTCTTTTTATTAACATATTTATGACATTTTTAAGTATTTAATTTAAATCATAACAATTATTTTGAGGTTTTTATGTCCGTAAAAAATAGGTTAAATTTAATTTGTGCATTTTTTTGTGTATCATTTATATCATTCAGTGCTTTAGCAAAAAAAGCTCCTGAAAGCTTTGCCAATTTGGCTGAAAAATTAAGTCCATCTGTTGTTAATATTTCTACAACAACAGTGATTGAAGATAGACAAAATAATATGCCAACTTTTCCTCCAGGATCTCCATTTGAAGAGTTTTTTAAACAATTTCAGGAACCAAATCAGGGCAAACGAAGAGCTCAATCCCTTGGTTCAGGTTTTATTATTGATAAAAAAGGCTACATTATAACAAATAATCATGTCATTGATAATGCAGAAAAAATTATGGTTATACTTCATGATGACACATCTTTTGAAGCTGAAGTTGTTGGTAAAGATCCTAAAACTGATGTTGCTCTGTTGAAAATAAAACCAAAAAATAAAAATTTAAAAGCTGTTAAATTTGGAGACTCAAATAATTTAAGAGTTGGTGATTGGGTGATGGCTATTGGAAATCCTTTTGGTTTTGGTGGAACTGTTACGGCCGGGATTGTTTCTGCTAGAGGTAGAAACATTGGAGGGTCTTACGATGATTACATACAAACAGATGCATCTATAAATAGAGGTAATTCCGGTGGCCCATTATTTGATATGCAAGGCAATGTGGTAGGAATAAATACTGCTATATTTTCACAATCAGGTGGATCCGTAGGAATAGGTTTTGCTGTTTCCTCAAATCTAGCAAAACAAGTTTCAGATCAACTCAGAAAATTCGGTCGTACAAAAAGAGGTTGGCTTGGCGTTTTAATTCAGCAAGTTACAAAAGAGATTGCTGATACATTAGGTTTGAAAAATAAAGATGGAGCTTTGGTTTCATCAGCAACCGAAAATGGTCCAGCATACAAAGCAGGCATTAAATCTGGGGACATTATTTTAGAATTTAATAACATTAAAATAAAAAATATGAATGAATTACCAAAAGTAGTTGCGGGGACCCCTGTAGGTAAATCAGTTCAAGTTGTAATTTGGCGTGAAGGAAAAGTTATAAAATTAAACGTTATATTAGGGGAATTAGAATTAGCTGAAAATTCTAATCTTATTGAAACAAAAAAAACTAAATCGAATAAAACAAAAATCTTTTCTAAAATAGGTTTTTCATTAAAAGAATTAGATATTGAAACTATTAAGAAATATAAAATTAAAAATATTTCTAAGGGTGTTGTAATTACTAATGTCACAAATAATAGCAAAGCTTTTAAAAGTGGACTTCGAGAGGGCATGGTAATTATAAGGGTTGGACAATCTGAAGTTTCCAATATTTCAGTTGTGTCCAAAGCTATTGAAAAAGCCAAGAAGCAAAAAAGAAACGCTTTACTAATGTTAGTAAATTTTGATGGTTCAAATAGATTTGTAGCTGTTGAGATATTTTAAAATTTTGTTTTATATCCCTGAAAGTAAAGAAGGCCCGTTAAATCTGTATAATCTAAAACTGCCTTTGCTTTTTTGTTTAATATTGGTTTGCCCTTAAATGACACTCCTATACCCGAATTACTTACTAATTCAATATCGTTAGCTCCGTCTCCAACTGATATCACATCTTCAAGAGTTAAACCTAATTTTTTAACATATTGCTTTGTTATAAAAAGTTTTGAGTTTTTGTTAAGAATTGGGATTTGAACATTTCCATTAATAACAATTTTTCCCTTATCTTTTTTATATAAAAAATTATTACAATGGTAGTAATCAAAACCAAGTTTTTTCGCGACGTAACTTACGGAAGGAGTGAAACCACCAGAAATAAGAATTGTTGTACATTTTTCATAATTCATTTTTTTAATTAATTCTTTGGCACCATCATGAAACCGAATTTTTTTATTAAATTCAATAACTCTTTCTAAAGGGAAGTTTTGTAGTAATTTTATTCTTTCCAAGATAGCGTTTTCAAAATCTAAATCACCTTTCATAGCTTTTGCTGTAATGNGCATGACTTTATCNCCAATACCNGCCTCTTTAGCAATTTCATCTAAGCTTTCTTCCTTAATAATTGTGCTATCCATATCACAGACAAGCANTTTTTTCTTTCTAGGNNGGCTGATTTTCATAAAGTTAACATCAATTGGAAANTTATTACAAAAATCTTTAATTTCTCTTTTNNTATTCTCTTCAACAATTGNNNNATGAAGTTTCCACTCATAAAAATGCTGNTTTACTATTTCAANACAGAAATTTTTAATATTTTTATTATTCAAAATGGATGAAATTTTTGTCGTGATTTTATTATCAATTTTAAAATTTAAACTGTTTGANATAAATAAATAACTAGTCATCATAACTTTTTAAAATATTATATAATATATGTCCAATGTTGAACTAATTATAGAAAGATTTTCTAATCTGCAATTTGATAAAAGTCCAATAATTATTATTACAGGACCCACTGGAATAGGNAAGTCTAGCTTAGCTTTGTCACTAGCAAAAAAAATTGACGGTATAATTATTAATGCAGATTCCATGCAAATTTATAAAGAGCTTAAAATACTTTCATCTCAACCAATTGAAGAAGACAAAAAGTTTATATCTCATTATTTATATGGGATAAGATCTATTGTTGAAAAATTTTCTGTAATGGAATGGTTGGGATTAGTTAATGAAACTTTAAATATAGTTTCAGTTAAAAAAAAAATACCAATACTTGTTGGTGGAACTGGATTATATATTAGATCTGCAATTGAAGGAGTTTCAAAAATACCAATAATTAATAATAAGTTTTTAGAAAAATCTAAAAGATTGTTTAATACAGTTGGAATTTTAGAATTTAGAAAAATTGTTCGAAAAATTGACAGTGATTTTGTTATAAAAAACATAGACAAACACAGATTGATAAGAGCACATTCAGTTTTTTTACAAACTGGAATAAATATTTCTAAATGGCATAAAAATTCTGAGAGATTTAATCTATCTAATAATTATTTTTGTATTTTATTGGAACAAGAGAGAGAAAAAATCTATGAGAATTGTGAAAAAAGGTTTGATGATTTTATTTACAAAGGTGCAGTAGATGAAGTTCAATTGTTAATTGAAAAAAATTTTGATAGATCTTTGCCTGGATTTAAATGTTTAGGTGTAATTTGGATATTAAAGTATTTAGAGAAAAAAATCTCTTTGCAAGATGCAATTTTGCTAAGTAAAAGAGATACAAGAAGATATGTAAAACGACAGTTGACATGGTTAAGACATAATTTTAATCCAGATCTAATTATTCAGATTTAAAATCAATTAATATTATATTGACCAAATCAAGAAACAAAGCTATTAAATATCGGAGGTATTAAATCAAAAATGAACATGAATGGTGCTGAAGCTCTAATAAAAGCTTTAATAGAAAATGACGTTGACACAATATTTGGGTATCCAGGAGGGGCAGTGCTTCCTGTTTATGATGCTATTTTCAAAAATAATCGAATAAAACACATTCTTGTAAGACATGAACAAGCTGCTGTTCATGCCGCTGAAGGTTTTGCTAGATCAACGGGGAAAGTTGGTTGCGTGTTAGTAACATCTGGACCAGGAGCAACTAATGCAATAACTGGTTTAACAGATGCTTTAATGGATTCTGTGCCCATAGTATGTATTACTGGTCAAGTCCCTACTCATTTAATAGGTACTGACGCTTTTCAGGAGGCTGATACGACTGGAATTTCAAGACCAGCCACAAAACACAATTATTTAGTTAAAATACCAAATAATTTATGCAAAATAGTTCATGAAGCATTTGAAATTGCTAAAACTGGTAGACCTGGACCTGTTTTAATTGATTTACCAAAGGATATTCAACTAGCCGAAGTTAAATACGAAAAAAAAATTATTAAAAAAGATAAAAAAATTGAAAATACTTTTATTAAAAAAGATTATGAAATTAAGAAAATTGTAGATTTAATTTTAAATTCAAAAAAACCAATAATTTATGGTGGTGGTGGAATTATAAATTCTGGACCAGAAGCTTCAATTTATTTAAATAAATTAGTTAAATTATTAAATGCTCCAGTAACGCTCACTCTGATGGGGCTAGGAGCCGTTGCTCACGAAAATAAAAATTTTTTGGGAATGTTGGGTATGCATGGTACATATGAAGCAAACTTGGCAATGCATAATTGTGACTTAATGCTTAATATAGGAGCAAGATTTGATGATAGAGTAACTGGACGTTTAGATGCTTTTTCCCCAAATTCAAAAAAAATCCACATTGATATTGATCCTTCTTCAATAAATAAAATTGTTCAAGTTGACTTACCTATTATTGGAACATCAACATTTATAGTTTTATTAATATTACTTTCATCAATATCAATATGAATTTTCTTTGAATTAGGAGAAAAAGCATCAAGTCTTCCTGTAACTCTATCATCAAATCTTGCACCTATATTTATCATGACATCACATTCATGCATTGCCATATTAG
>NZIY01000064.1 GCA_002691795.1 SAR116 cluster bacterium | reverse complement strand
TATTTTTTGCTGCATTCTTGACTGCTAGTTATTTTCACTTAGTAAAACCTTTGATTGATAAATATGGTGTAACACTCTCATTATCCTTAACGCTTGTTTTTGGAACACTTCCAATGTTGTTATGGTTAAACCCTACTTTAAATTCATTAACTAATTTAGGAAATGAAAGCATATTTGCACTTATTTGGTTGACACTTTTTCCAACATTAATAGGTTACTACACTTGGACTTATTCTGTAGGATATTTTGGGGCAAATAAAGCGTCTTTTTATTTATTTTTAATTCCTGTTTTTTCGATTCTGATTGATTATTTGGCTTTAGGAAATATTCCTAATGGATTAACAATTTTAGGTGGTTCATTAATTTTATCTAGTGTATCAGTTATTATATATATCAATATTAAATAATAATATTTTCAAACAATAATTTGGAGCGGGTAGCGAGAATCGAACTCGCGTCATCAGCTTGGAAGGCTGAGGTCTTACCACTACACAATACCCGCTTGTCGCATTAATATACAATCTTTTTTAGAAAAGTAAATAAGCTGATTCATCAAATTTAGAATTAAATCCAACCCTTTAAATTNTCTTCAATTAATTTTGATAATAAAGATATGCCATCTTTACTATCATTNAGGCAATNAATATAGTTTAATTTTTTACCACCATTTTCTTTAAAAGTCTCTAATNCNTCATTTTTAATTTCATCCCAAGTTTCAAGACAGTCTGTAACAAAACCAGGAGAAACAATACTAATGTCTTTNACACCANCTATAGCTAGTTCAATTATTTTTTTGTCAGTNTATGGAGTCAACCATTCTTCAGGTCCAAAACGAGANTGAAAACAAATGNTAAATCTATTATCAGGCCAATTAAGTTTTTCTTTTATTAATCTTCCTGTTTTTTGACAATGACAATGATAAGGGTCGCCCATTAATAAATATCTTCTGGGCACTCCATGAAATGAAATGATTAAATGTTCAGGANNNCCNTTTTTTTTAAAAGATTCTTTAATTGTATTTGTAATTTTACTTATATAATTATTATCATCAAACCAAGGNGCAATTGTTCTAATTGATGGTTGCCATCTTTTACTAAGTAACCATTTAAAGACTTCATCTTGGACTGAAGCTGTTGTACTTGCTGAATATTGTGGNTATAGAGGTAAAATTAATAATTTACTGCAACCTTNATTAAATAAATTTTCGAGTTTATTTTGAATTGAGGGTTTTCCGTATCTCATTGAATAATCAATAATAACTTCTTTATTAAATTTAAATTTAGTTTTAATTTTTTTTAACTGACTTTCTGTTATGTATCTTAAAGGTGAACCTTTTTCTTTGTCCCAAACTCTTTTGTAAGCTCTGCCTGATTTTTNAGGCCTAAAGGTTAGAATTGGACCATTTAAAATTAGCCACCAAATTGGCNTAAAGATATCAATAACACGTCTGTCACTTAAAAATTCTTTTAAATACTTTCTCATGGACCAATAATCTGTTCCTTCAGGTGTACCTAAATTAATAATAAGGACGCCAATTTTGTCAAATTTAGTTTTGATATGATCTGAGGGTTTTTGTNCCATTTTTTTTANGCTNCTTTTGAATTTTTAAAGTTAAAATCTTTNTAGANACTCTCTAAACTTTCTACTAAATNTAACATCATTTCTTTGCTATGAAGTGGCCCTGGAGTNATTCTTAACCTCTCTTCACCCATTTTTACAGTTGGATAATTTATTGGTTGTATATAGTGTCCATATTTTTTAAGTAATCTTTCACTAATTTTATTACACAAATTAGCGTCTCTTATCATAAGAGGAATGATATGTGTATNATTTGGAATAATTTCNANATTTCTTTTNATCAGTTGAGATTTTAAAAAATTAACATTTTCCTTTTGTTTTTGTCTTAAATGTTTATGTGTTTTTAAATATCTTATCGACGCTTTCGCACTTTCAGCAATTAATGGAGGTAAAGATGTTGTAAATATAAAACCACTAGCTGTGGATCTTATAGCATCACATATATTATAATCTGCAGTTATATAACCACCAATTGTTCCATAAGCCTTAGCAAGAGTACCCTGTATAATATTTAATTCTTTTTGCAAATTTAACTTTTCTGAAATACCTGCTCCCAATTTTCCATACATTCCTACCGCGTGTACTTCATCAACATATGTAAAAGCATTATATGCTTTTGATAATTTTAATATTCCACTTATATCACCTATGCTTCCATCCATGGAATAGATAGATTCAAAGATTATAATTTTAGGTCGATTTATATCTACGGATGACAATTTATTTTGTAAATCAGTCATATCATTGTGGTTGAATATAATTTTTTCACATTTATTTTTTTTTATACCTGAAATTATTGATGCATGATTTTTTTCATCAGAAAAGACTATTGAATCTTTTAAAATTTTTGTTAATGAACTAATAGTACTTTCATTTGCTACATAGCCTGATGTAAAAACTAAAGCACTTTCTTTATTGTGCAGATTTGCTATTTCTTTTTCTAATTTGACTATGGGTTGATGTGTCCCTGAAATGTTTCGAGTTCCTCCTGATCCAATACCATATTTTTTGATTGAATTAATTGCTTTATTTAATATCAATTGATTTTTACTCATTCCAAGATAATCATTTGAACACCAAATTATTATTTGTTTTTCTTGCCCTTTATTTATGTTTGTCGCTATTGGATAAGAATCATTTTTTTTAATTTCATTAAATATTCTATATCTATTTTCATTTTTAATTTTTTTAATTTCATTATTAAAAAGATTTTTATAAATTTCTTTATTCATTTTGCTCTCATAATTGGCTAAATTAGCACTATTCGATATTTAATTTAATCATAAACTAAAAATATGTTGAACTTTTAAAAGTTTCATTATAAAGCCTACTTACAACTTATATAAGGTATTTTTAAATGAATTCTATAAATAAAGATAAAATTAATGAAGAAACAGCTAACAAGTCTGGAATATTAGGATCAAGGATAGTTTTACCTGACAATTATACGCCAAAAGAAATTGAAGAATATATGAATGAAGCACAATTAGAATTTTTTAGACAAAAACTTTTAATTTGGAAAAAGGAATTACTCAATGAAGCTTTAGATACAAAAGATAATCTTTCAGAAGATGGTCTTCAAAGGCCTGATATTGCCGACAGAGCCCAGGTTGAAAGTAATGCAGCTATTCAATTAAGGACCAGAGATAGAGAAAGAAAACTTATTAGTAAGATTGATTCAGCGCTTAGAAGGATTGATTTGGGTACATATGGTTATTGCGAGGAAACTGATGAACCAATTGGAATCAAAAGATTAATTGCAAGGCCAATTGCATCTCTGTGTTTAGACGCTCAGGAAAGGCATGAAAAGATGGAAAGAATACATAAAGACGACTAAAAAAAAGAACAAAATAAGAACATTAGTTGACATAAGAACAAAACGTGAATAATATACTCTTATTATAGTTTTAGTAGGAGTTTTAAAATGAAGGCTGAGATATTAGATTTTTCTATGAATAATGAAGATAAAAATTTGGCTTTAGAAGGCGCAATTTCTCAAATAGAAAAGAACTTTGGGAAAGGTTCTGTAATGAAATTAGGTGAAAATGATCAAAATATGGACATCCAATCTATTTCTACTGGATCTCTTGGTCTAGATATTGCTCTTGGTATTGGGGGTTTCCCAAAAGGTAGAATTGTCGAAATTTATGGGCCTGAAAGTTCTGGTAAAACAACTTTAGCTCTCCATGCGATTGCTGAAGCACAAAAGCTAGGAGGTTCCTGTGCTTTTGTAGATGCAGAGCATGCATTAGATCCAGTCTATGCAAAAAAACTAGGAGTTAATATTGATGATTTACTTATTTCTCAACCTGATGCAGGAGAACAAGCGCTAGAAATTGCTGATACTTTAGTAAGATCAGGTGCAATATCAGTAATGGTGATCGATTCAGTTGCTGCTTTAGTACCGCGTGCTGAGTTGGAAGGTGATATGGGTGACACACATGTTGGTTTACAAGCACGTTTAATGAGTCAAGCTCTAAGAAAACTTACTTCATCGATATCTAAATCTAACTGCTTAGTTATTTTTATTAATCAGATAAGATTAAAAATTGGAGTTATGTTTGGAAGTCCAGAAACAACAGCTGGAGGTAATGCTTTAAAGTTTTATTCTTCGGTTAGATTAGATATAAGAAGAATTGGTGCCATAAAAGATAAAGACGATATTGTAGGCAATCAGACAAGAGTTAAAGTCGTAAAAAATAAAGTTGCACCACCTTTTAGAACAGTAGAATTTGATATTATGTATGGTGAAGGAATATCAAAACATGGTGAGCTTATAGATTTGGGAGTAGCAGCAGATATCATTGATAAAGCAGGTGCATGGTTTTCTTACAATGATCAAAGAATTGGTCAAGGTAAAGAAAATGCAAAAAAATATTTAAAAGAAAATCCAGAGATTGCTCTAGAGATTGAAAATAAGATCAGAAGTAATTCTGGATTAGTTGATAATATAATGATGAACTCTGAAGTTAAAGTTACAGAAGAATAAATTTTTTTATTATTTAGACTTGCTTTAATATTAACAAAATAATTAAATAGATTTTTAATTGGTTTTGTTATGAAAAATGTTAATNTATCAGAAATACGAAATACCTTTTTAGAGTACTTTAAAGGAAATGATCATCAAGAAGTTAGATCCAGTAATTTGGTTCCAGATAATGATCCTACGCTCCTATTTACCAATTCAGGAATGGTTCAATTCAAAAATATTTTTACTGGAGTCGAGAAAAGAGATTATAATAGAGCAGTAACATCACAAAAATGTTTAAGGGCTGGTGGTAAGCATAATGATTTAGAAAATGTAGGTCATACTGCAAGGCATCATACTTTTTTTGAAATGTTAGGAAATTTTTCGTTTGGAGACTATTTTAAAGAAGAGGCAATTTACCAATCTTGGGANTTACTTACAAAAAAATTTGAAATACCTGAAAATAAATTATTAGTAACAGTTTATCATGAGGATAAAGAAGCGGAACTNCTATGGAAGAAAATTGCAAATATTCATGACAGTAAAATAATCANAATCAAAACTAGTGANAACTTTTGGAGTATGGGGGATACAGGACCNTGTGGCCCTTGTTCAGAGATTTTTTATGATCATGGAGAAAANATTCCAGGGGGACCCCCAGGTTCAAAAGATGAGGATGGCGATCGATTTATAGAAGTCTGGAATTTAGTTTTTATGCAATTTGAACAAGTTGATGAAAAAAAAAGGATAGAATTGCCAAAACCAAGTATTGATACTGGAATGGGTCTAGAAAGAGTTTCAGCACTTTTGCAAGGTACACATGATAATTACCAAACAGATTTATTTAAAAAANTAATTAAAGCATCTTCTGATGTNACAAAATCTAGAATAACAGATGATAATTTCACTTCACATAGGGTTATTGCTGATCATATTAGATCTAGNACATTTTTAATTTCNGAGGGANTTTTACCANGTAATGATGGAAGAGGGTATGTTNTAAGAAGAATTTTAAGAAGAGCAATNAGGCATTCTAATATTTTAGGATGCAAAAAACCATTTATGAATGAATTATCTGACTATCTTGTAAAGGAGATGAGTGATGCATATCCAGAATTAGGTCAAAATAAAGATTTTATTAAAAAAGTTATTTTTAATGAAGAATTAAAATTTAGAGAAACATTAGATAGGGGATTAGAGATATTAGATAATGAAATTTCAGAAAATAATACTTCAAAAATATTTTCTGGAAAGAAAGCATTTGATTTGTATGATACTTATGGTTTCCCATTAGATTTGACNGAAGATGTATTAAAAACATATGACTGGAAGGTCGATGTTACAGAATTTGAAAAGGAAATGTCAAAACAAAAGAAAAGAGCTAGGGCAGCTTGGTCAGGTTCAGGCGATGATAAGATNAATACTAACTTAATAAAGAATTTAAATGAATATGATTCTACTGATTTTATTGGTTATAATAAATTAAAATGTGAGAGTAAGTGCTCTCATATTATTCAGAATAATAAAATGGTNAACAGTNTAGTTNCTGGAGAAAGTGGNGACTTGATTTTTAAAAGAACNGTTTTTTATGCGGAAAGTGGAGGNCAAGAAGGAGATAGAGGNTTAATAAAAACAAATAATGCGTTTTTAAAGGTTTTGGATTGTAAAAAAATTGCAATTGCTGATAAAGTTTACTTTTTACATAAGGTTGAAATTACAAATGGAAAAATATCAATCAATGATATTTGNACATTAAATGTTAACAAAGATAATAGAAAAGAAATATCATCACATCACACGTCAACACACCTNCTTCATGAAGCGTTAAGAGAAAAATTTGGTGTTAGTGTTAAACAAAAAGGATCANTAGTAAGTAGTGAAAAATTAAGGTTTGATTTTAGTTTAAATCATCCAATTGATAATAAAACNTTAAAAGAAATAGAACATNTAGTAAATCAAAAAATTTATGAAAATGATCATGTTAAAACAGAAATAATGAATCAACAATTGGCGATTGAAAAAGGAGCCATAGCTCTTTTTGGCGAAAAATACGGTGATAATGTAAGAGTTGTATCAATGGGAGAAAAAATAACTGATAAAAGAATAGCTTGGTCAGTTGAACTGTGNGGTGGAACACATTTAGAAAAAGTTGGAGAAGCTCTTAGATTTAAAATTGTGCACGAAAGTGGTGTAGCGTCTGGCATCAGAAGAATTGAAGCAGTTACAAGAAAAAGTGCAATGTTATTTTATGAAAATAAACATGAATTAATNAGTGTCTTATCATCAAAATTAAANTCGCAGCCATCAAATATAATAAATAAAATTGATCAAATTTTGGAAGAAAACATACAACTAAAACAAATAAAAGAAAAAATNAAATCAATATCATACGATGAAAAAATTAATCANGAATTAATTAATGGGTATAAATTTTTTTCTATAGTTTATNACGACATGGAACCAAAAGATTTAAAATCACATGCTGAAAAAATTCTTAAAAAGAATGAATTGGATATTATATGTGTTATNTCAACATTCAATAACAAAGTTTCTTGCGTTATTAACTTAAAAAAAGAAGTTACTGATAAGTTAAATGCGATTGATTTAGTAAATNTAATTTCAAAATATGTAGATGGTAAACCNGGTGGTGGTAGGNCAGATATGGCTCAGTCNGGTGGTCAAAGTNCAGGTGAAGTAAANAAAGCAATTCAATCCTTAAAAAAAGCTATAATGCATTAAAGAATAATGAACTCTATTAATAAAAATATTTTGCAAATCAAAGAAACGCCAATAATGGAAATAGCTAATTATGGTAGAAATTTTACAAAAGAGACTGGTAAAGAAGTTTACCCAGTCTGGTTCGGGGAAGGAAACATACCTACNGATCAAATAATTTATAATAATACNATTAATGCTCTAAAAGGGGGTAAAACTTTTTATACTTATCAAAATGGAATTCCAAATGTTAGANATGCAATAAAAAAATATATGAATGAGATGTTCAATGTAAATACTACATCTAAGCAACATTCTNTAGTAAATGGAGGGATGTTAGGAATAAAAATATGTTGTGAAATGATTTTAGAAAAAGGCGATGAAGTTGTAGTAGTTGGTCCAGTTTGGCCAAATATACGTTCTTCTGTAATATTAAGAGAAGCTNNAATTAAAGAAGTAAATTTAGATTTTGANAAAACTTGGACATTAAACCTTAATAAACTTTTAGATNCAATNACNACTAATACAAAACTAGTTTTTATNAATAGTCCTAATAACCCAACAGGGTGGATGATTAGTAAAAGTGATCAAAAAGTAATAATNGATCATATTAGGAAAAAAAATTGCTGGNTAATAGCTGATGAAGTTTATCATAGAATTGTTTATGAAGGGAGTACATCNTCAAGTTTTTTGTCTTTTTGTGAACCAGATGATAAACTTATCGTTGTAAATTCATCTTCTAAAAGTTTTAANATGACTGGTTGGAGAGTAGGNTGGATAACACATCCAGAGNATTTAGGTGAGCACATTGCAAAATTAGTTCAAATTTCTACTACAGGTGTTCCTGAATTTATTCAAGAGGGTTTTATTCAAGCTTTAAATAATCATGATAAATTAGTGAAAGATGTAATGAAAAACTTACATGTTTCTAGAGATTATGTTTATAATAGAATGAAAAATTGGAAAAAAATAAAAATTAACAAACCTGAATCAGCATTTTACTGTTTTTTTAAGGCTTATGAGTCCAAAGATTCAATCAATTTTTGTAAAGATTTGATTAAAAAAACTCAAGTTGGTTTAGCACCTGGTATAGCTTTTGGGAAATCTGGNGATAGTTTTTTACGACTATGTTTTGCAGCAGATATAAAGTTTTTAGAAAATATTTTGAATAGATTAGAAAAACAGTTTAACTAATTCACCAAGGTTTAACATTATTTTTTAACATTTCATAACCTTCAATAAAACCTGGCCTTGTGTCCTTATAAATNTCATCGAATTTCTTTAAAGTTATATCAAACCATTGTTTTAGTTCTTCATTATCNGGGTTAGCATCTAAATATGCGTCTCTGATTAAAACAAAATGTATCCTAGGATCATATGGNTGTTTTGTTCCTCCCATACTTTCGTCACCATCTAATAATCTTAGTAACATTGCATCAGCAGAACCTAAAGTTTGTTCATGTATAGGTGGTCCGTCCATTCTATGCATAACTGACGTCATGTCTCTTCCATTACCAGTAGTATAACCTAGTTCATTCCANAAAACATTCATTCGTCTATCACTATTAATATGATTTAGTAAAATATCACCAAATTTTCTTAGTGGGTCTGAAATATCTGCAAGAAGATCTGTAAGTCTATCTCCATCAAGGTCAGTAGCAAGAATAACACATTCTTTCTTTTCAATTAGATCCCAAANTAAAAGGCCATAATTTGTATCAGAAATATGTTGTTCAATTTGACCANTCCAATNTCCCATNCCTTCNTTAAAGTCTTTAGGAAGTAAAGCTATTATTTTATCTATATTTTCTTTNTGTTCTTTATAAGCATTTACAGCCCATTTTCTTCCAATGTTAAACTTTGTATCTTCAAGTAACCAAGTAATAATTCCTGCATTAATTCCATCCTCCATAGCTTGTGTGGGTTTAAAAGCAATTCTACCTAATTTTCCAGTTTCATTTATCATTTTCAAAAATAATCTTCCAGCATAAGCCATTTGTATTCCTGGTGTATTCATNTCAGAGTGTATAATTCCATTTTCCTTACTAACTTCAAATTTTTGTTTATTTTGAGAATAGGGTAAACAAGGCATACATCTTACAACAGTAATTGGACCATATGGTCTCACATTACAATAAACTCCTGCTTGTGTTCTAAGAGGGGCATTTCCAGACTTTCCCATTACAACAACTCTGGATCCATTTTTATCGTTTACATAAGCATCGCCTGCAGTAGACCATTTGATTGATGTCATNGGCATATTACCAAACCAACTTAACGGTTCTAAATTTTTATCATGTCTTATTTGAGACCACATTGGTACTGCATAAAAAGGTAGATTTAAAATATCAATGGCTGCAATTGTACCTAATAACGCATAAGCATCAGTTAATGAATGAGCAATAGGATTTATATTTTTATTAAAATTTCCACCTTCCCAAANTATAGCGTCTTGGTAACCCTTTGGCTTCATTTCNGATACATTATANAGTGAAGTAATTAATTTNAAGAGATCTTTACCGTCAGCCTCAGTTTTAGCAATATTTAATAAATCTAACATATTTTATTCCTATAATTTAATATGATATTAAGTAAGATATAGACTATAAATTAAATTTTTCAAAAACTTTTTAAGAAACTTTCAAATTTATTTATATTGTTTATTTCAATTAAATCTGAATGAAAATTTTTATCTAAAAAATTTTCATTTTTCATTTTTTTTAAAAGCTTTAAGAGAAAATCCCAATAATTTTTAAAATTAAATATTACAACTTTTTTTTGTTTTATTTGTTTCAATTGTATTAATGTTAATACCTCTACGCATTCATCTAATGTACCTATGCCACCCGGTAGTATAATAAAAAGTGATGATAGTTTGTACATCATTGCTTTTCGTGTTCTCATATTAGAAGTAAATTTTATATTTATACCATCTAATGGTTTTTCAATTTCTGTAAGAAAACTAGGTATAACACCATATATTTTGGAACCAGAATTTTTTGCTGCTTTTGCNCAGTCTCCCATAAGCCCAGTATTTCCCGCGCCATAAACTAAATTAAAATTATGTTTTCCAATTAATTCACCAACTTTATTTGCAAGTTTGCTATAATCAGGATCTGAGCTAGCAGAAGCTCCACAAAATACACAAATATTTTTTTTTTCCATATTTTAAAGCCTTTAGTTTCAATTTATAGTAATGTAGTATTTGATATTAATATATAGAAAGATAAATATTTTGTCTAAAATAGCTTATTTATTGTCATTAGGGACTTTTTTAGCTGCTGGTGCACTAATATATAATATTTACCAACCTCTAAAAGTAGAAGAAAAAAAAATTACTGTACCAGTTGTTAGTAAAATAAAAGANAAACCATCAGTAATAAAAGATAANAAACCCAAAGATATNTTGAGTGAAAAAACTTTAAATCTTCAAACGATTAGAGTAAATCCTGAAGGGAATGTNTTGATTGCAGGTAAAACTTTACCTAACTCTGAATTAAATGTTATTTCGAATGGAAAAATNATTACTAAGACTCTGTCTGATAATATTGGTGAATTTGTTATAGTTACTGAAAGNCCTTTAGATTCAGGTGATCATATATTGGCCTTTAAAATTATTTCAAATAAAAAAAAGATAATTATATCCAATAAAGCAATAGCTATAAAAATTGANAAAAATAAACAATCTATCCCTATAGTCGCTATTATTGATNCCGANGGGAAAAAAGCTACTAAAATAATTCAATCACCCAAGATAGAGAGCCAAAAAAAGAAATTAAATGTACTTTCAACAAATCCAATTAATAATTTAAACCCTGAAATTTCAATTTTGTCATTAACAAATGATTTAGNATTAAATCAATTGATTGTTTCAGGATANTCTATNAAAGGCTTACAGGTTGAGGCTCGAATATCAGGAGGGAAAATTTTTAGAGGATCAATTTTAGATAATGAATGGAATATAACATTGCCCAATTCGTTAGTATCAGGAAAACAATTGTTAATGGTTACACTTATAAACAAAAAAGGCAAAATTGTTGCAAAAGACGAAATAAACATTTTTGGAGAAGTTTTAAAAAATGCTGGTAATAAAACTTTAATAGTTGTTCAAAAAGGNGATGCTTTATGGAAAATTGCATATCAAAGACTAGGAGGAGGACAAAAATATTTTGATATTATAAATTTAAATAAAGAAAAAATAAATAATCCAGATCTAATATATCCTAAACAACTTTTTATTTTGCCATAACAAATGCTAGATAATAGAGCTAATCAATTTTTAAAACCTATATTGGAACGAATAAGTTTATTTTTATTAAAGTTTAATTTTTTACCTAATCAATTAACTTTTTTAGGGTTTATAGTTGGATGTCTCAGTTTTGTATTTCTTGCCACTGGGATGGTTTATGTTGCTTTTATTTTTTTTATTATAAATAGAATAATAGATGGGACAGATGGAACGATGGCTAGACTTACAAAACCAACTGATTTGGGGGGGTATTATGACATAATTTCTGATTTTTTCATTTATGCATTAATACCTTTTGGTTTTATATTATTTGATGAAAAGAACTATCTTTCTATGTCTTTTTTATTATTGTCGTTTATGGGAACTTGTGCAACTTTTTTAACAACTGCATGGATCTTTGAAAAAAAGAAAAAGGAATTAAAAATAACTTCTAAAAAGTCATTCCATTATAGTAATGGATTAATTGAAGGTACAGAAACTATAATTTTCTTCTCATTAATGTTCCTGTTCAATCAAATAGCTAGTTTAGTAGCTTGGATATTTGCTATACTTTGTATATTTACTTCGGTCATGAGAGTAATAAATGTAAGAAAAGTTTTAATTTCAACTAACTAAATTATATCACTATAATATTGTATATTTTTTAAATTTTTTGTATTGATTAATCATGTCAAAAAAACAATTGTCAGATGAACAATATTATATAACTCAAAAACAAGGGACAGAACCACCTTACTCAGGTAAATATGTGTTTAATAAAGAAAAAGGGATTTATAAATGCGTATGTTGTGATGCTAGTTTATTTTCTAGTAATACAAAATATGAATCTCATAGTGGATGGCCATCTTTTTATGATACTATAAATTCTAAAGCTATAGGTTCTTCTAGTGATCAATCTCATGGTATGGTACGGACAGAAGTTCATTGCAATTCATGCAAAGCGCATTTAGGTCATGTTTTCCCAGATGGTCCAAAACCAACAGGATTGAGATATTGTATTAATTCTCTATCACTTAATTTTTTTAAAGAAGATAAGGATGAAAGCTAGTACTAAAATCTTTGGATGTATAGCGGATCCAATTGACCACGTGAAAGCTCCATCATTGTTCACCCAGATTTTTAAAGAAAAAAATATAGATGCAGTGATGATACCAATAAATGTTTCTGCAATTAATTTAGAGCAGTTTTTTTCTTGTATAAAAAGTGTAAATAATTTTTCTGGCTTAACTGTTACAATACCTCATAAAACAAAAGTTCTTAGATACTGTGATTTGTTAGAAAAAGAAGCAAATGATACACAATCAGTTAATTGGATAAAAATTGAAAAAAATAAAATAATAGGTACAAATTTTGATGGAATAGGTTTTACTAATGGAATGAAGAGTAACGGCTTTTCAATTTCAAATAAAGAATTTGCTATTTTTGGTATTGGTGGAGCAGGTTCAGCTATTTGTCATTCTTTATTAAGAAATAATGTAAAAAAGTTAAAACTCATAAATAGAAATATTGAAAAGTTAAATAATTTTGTAAAAAAACTAAATAAATTAAATTATAAAACTGAAATTTTAGTAGATGATTTTGTGAACTATGATATTTCAAACTTTGATTATGTAATAAACGCTACAAGTTTAGGTCTTAAAGAGAATAAGGATTTAATTTTTGATGTTAAAAAAACTAAACTTGATGCTACGATTATAGATATAATTATGGAACCGGAAGAAACTATCCTAATTAAAGAAGCTAAAAAATATAATAGGAATTATCACCTAGGAAAAAATATGTTAACTTCACAAGTTGATTTAGCTGGAAAATTTTTTAATTTGTGGTAAGAACTTTTATGTCTTCAAATAATACATGGGATGATTTAAAACTAAAAAAACTACAGGATTTATGGAAGCAAGGTTTACCTATTTCTAAAATTGGTGAAATGCTTGGTGTGTCAAGGAATTCCATTGCTGGAAAGGCTCATAGAATGGGTTTACCAAAAAGAAATTCACCTATCTCTTCGGATGACAAATCATCTTTACAAAAAAGGAAAGATGAAGTAGTGGATGAAAATATTCCTCTCAAAATCAAGCTAAGATCTGTTCAATGGTCTAGAACAAAATGTTGTTGGCCAGAAGGAGATCCCAAGCAGAAAAATTTTAAATTTTGTGGGAAAGATATATATCCGGGAAGACCCTATTGTGACAAACATTCTTTATTAGCATATACAAATACTAGAGAAAATTCGTAGCAATTGATTGTCCAGAAAAAAAAATAAAATCATTAAAAGAACTTCATATAGACCTTTAGAATGGCTATGCGAAAATGTTTTTTTAAACTTTAATATTTTTGATGACTATACAATTATATATTCAAGACTAGTTTTTTATAAAAATAAACATTCAAAAAAGAAAAATTTATTAGAACTGAATGGTAATAGATTAAAAACACTTCAACTAGATATTATTTGTATATTTAAAAATCATAAAAATAAAGTATATTCGTTTATCCCAGGTAATGATCTTTTTATTTTTGAAGCTCCTGAGGAATGTTACAAAATAATTGTTAAAAGTAAAGTAAAGACAAATCCAAAAATCAATTCATCCCTAGAGGGATTGTATGAATCAAACAATATGTTTTGTACCCAGTGTGAACCGGAAGGATTTCGAAAAATTACATGGTTTGCTGATAGGCCAGATAATTTATCAAAATTTACAGTAAGAATTGAGGCTAAAATAGCTCTTAAGCGCTTATTAAGTAATGGTAACCTAATTAGAAAAGGTATTTTAACTAATCTTGAAAGACATTATATAATATGGAATGATCCATTTCCTAAACCAAGCTATTTATTTGCTCTTGTNGTAGGGAATTTAGATNTTCTNAAAGATCAATATATAACNAAAGATAAAAAGAAGATATCTCTAGAAATTTACACAGAAATTGGTAAATCCNAGAATGCTCAATTTGCGATGAAATCATTAAAAAAAGCNATAAANTGGGATGAAGATAACTATGATCTTCANTATGATTTAGAGAGATTTATGATTGTTGCTGTAGATCATTTTAATATGGGTGCAATGGAGAATAAAGGTTTAAATATTTTTAATTCAAAATTTATTTTNTCTGATCCATATAAAANTACTGATCAAGATTTTGTAAATATTGAAAGTATTATTGCCCATGAGTATTTTCATAATTGGACTGGAAATAGAGTAACATGTAGAGATTGGTTTCAATTAAC
The DNA here is from genome assembly GCA_002691795.1 of SAR116 cluster bacterium. Lineage (GTDB taxonomy): Bacteria > Pseudomonadota > Alphaproteobacteria > Puniceispirillales > Marisalimonadaceae > TMED54. The sequence goes on along the minus strand of NZIY01000064.1, from coordinate 12,321 downwards.
ATTAAAAGAAGGTTTGACTGTATTCAGAGATCAACAGTTTACTTCCGATGTAAGGAACCCAATTGAAAAAAGGATTAAAGATGTTTTGTTTTTAAAATCTAATCAGTTTTCAGAAGATCAAGGTCCTAACAGACACTCTATAAGACCTGAAAAATACTTAGAAATTAATAANTTTTATACCACAACAGTTTATGAAAAAGGAGCTGAATTTATAAGAATGGTTTCTAATCATGTTGGGGAAAATAATTTCAAAAAAAGTGTTAATTATTTTTTAAAAAAATATGACGGAAAAGCTGTAACCTGTGAAGATTTTTTATGTTGTATTGAAAATTATGCCAATATAAACCTATCCAGTTTTTTGAATTGGTACAGTCAAAAAGGAATAATTACACTTGATATTAAAAGAATATTCAATAAACCGAATGGTGTAGAATTAGAATTTTATCAAACCAATAAATTTTCTAGAACATTAGTACCTATCCCTATTAAATTAAGTTTTTTTAATAAAGAGGGCAAAAAAATTAAATTTAATTATAATGGTGATAAAAAAGACGAACATTATTTAATTTTTAAAAATAAAAAAATGAAAGTTTTTTTTCCTGAAATTAAGAATTCATCTATACCCTCATTACTAAGAAACTTTTCTGCTCCCGTTAATTTAAAAACAGATTTAAGTATATTTCAGAAAATTCACCTTCTAAAGTTTGATGATAATTTATTTCAAAAATGGGATATATGTCAAAATCTTCATTTAAAGCAACTTAAATCTTCAAATTTAAATCTATTTTGTAAGACAATGAGTGAACTTATTAATCTAAAATCAATAGATCAGTCAATTTTGGCTTTATTATTATCACTTCCTTCTTACAAAACTTTTCAAAATTCACATACAAATTATGACCCATTAAATTTATATATTTGTAGAAAAAAATATTCTAATTTATTTTATAAGAATTTAGAAAAAGATTTGATCAAACTATTTGAAAAAGTCCTTGGTATATTTCATGATAAATCAAAAGGTAATATAAGATCTTTATTAAAAATTATTATAGATTCTTTATGTAGTATTAATAATAAATTTGCACTAGAAATTGCTGAAAAATTCACAGAATCAAAAATTATGGAAATTAAAGTTATTGGATTAGAAGCCTGCATAAAATATAATCATGAAAATACTATATATATTTTAAAGAAATTTAATAATGATTTTAAAAATGATAAAGTTGTATTGGAAAAATGGTTTCAATTAATTTCTTCTTATAATAATTGTTATTTTAATGGTATTGATACTGTTAAGGAGGTTTTAAAAGATAAAAATTTTGAATATAAAAATCCTAATTTAGTTAGAGCTGTTCTTGGTAGTTTTCAAAATAATAACATTGAGCTGTTTCATGCTAATGATGGAAGTGGATATAAATTTGTAACAAATCAAATTATCTTAATAGATAAAATAAATCCACAAATTGCATCTAGAGTAGTTACACCTCTTACAAATATTTCAAAATTTAATGAAATTTCAAAAAAAAGAATTAACAAATATTTAGTAAATATTTTAAAATCAAATCCATCGAATGATGTCCTCGAAGTTGTTAAAAATGCAATAAACTAATAATCTAAATTATCTATTACTTTTGCATTTTCTTTAATAAATTCGTATCTAAGTTCTGGTTTTTTACCCATTAAGATAGTTACTAATTCATCAATTTCTTTTCTTTCGTCACCTTCATATATATCTCGTTTGGGTAAGTTTACTTTAATTAGTGTTCTCGTTTGAGGGTTCATAGTTGTTTCTTTTAGTTGATTTGGTGGCATTTCGCCTAATCCTTTGAACCTACTAATCATGCCTTTACCATTGAAGTATTCCTGATCAATTTTATTTTTTTCTTGTTCAGTTTGCGCATAAAATGATTTATTTGCTTTAGAAATTCTAAAAAGAGGAGGTTTCGCTATATATAAATGACCATTTTCGATTAACACAGGAAAATTTTTATAGAAGTAAGTGAGAAGTAATGCTGCAATGTGAGAACCATCAACATCAGCATCTGTCATAATTATAATTTTATTATATCTTAAATCGTCTATATTTATATTATTTTTTGAAAANCCTAATGCNAAAATTAAATTATTCAATTCTTGATTTTGATTAAGTTTATCTTCACTNGCACTTGCTACATTTAAAATTTTTCCNCTAAGTGGTAAAACAGCTTGAGTTANCCTGTCCCTNGCTTGTTTAGCAGATCCTCCAGCACTATCACCTTCAACNATAAAAAGTTCATTTAATTCAAAATTTTTGGAAGAACAATCAGCAAGTTTTCCTGGCAACTTATTTTTTTTTGATTTTGTTTTTTTGTCAATATCAGTTTGTTTTTTCTTTAATTTTCTTTCATTTAAATTATTAATTACTTTTTCTATAATATATGACGAAATTTTCTTATTATTGATCAACCAATTTTCAAATTTTATCCTTATTGGGTTCTCAATAATTTTGTTAAGATCGTTATTAACTAACTTTTCTTTAGTTTGACCTTGAAATTGAGGGTTTTTTAAAAAAACAGATAGGACAATACCAACATTTTTAAAAATATCTTCAAATATAATTTCATTATATTTTTTAAACCCACTTAATTCTGCAACATTTCTAATTGATTTTAATAAAGATGCTTTGAAACTATTTTCGTGAGTTCCTCCATACGGTGTAGGTACAGTATTGCAAAATGATTCAATAAAATTTACATCATTTTCTTGAAACCAAGTCATAGCAAATTCAAATTTTTGTCCATTTATCTCTATTTTGTCATAGAACTGTGTTCCAAATAATAATTCGATATTAGAAGTTTTTTCTATTAACATCTCTCTTATACCGTTTTCAAAATAGAATGTTTCATCTAGTGGTATAATTGTGTTTTCAATGATTTGATCATTACATTTCCAATGAATTTTTACTCCAGGTGATAGGTACGCTTTATTTTTAATAATTGAAAATAAATACTTAGGTGAAAAGAAAATTTCGTCTGAAAATATATCTTTGTCCGGAGAAAAAATAATACTAGTTCCATTTTGTTTAGATGTTGTAGAAATTAATGAAAGTTTAGTTTTAGGGACTCCTTTCGAATATTCTTGTCTATATAGATTTTTTTCACGAACAACTTCTATTATGAATTTCTCTGATAAAGCGTTTACTACTGATGCTCCCACACCATGTAATCCCCCAGAGGTTTGATAATTTTCTGAGTTAAACTTTCCACCAGAGTGTAAAGTTGTTAAAATAATTTCTAAGGCGCTTTTGTTTTTAAATTTAGGATGAGGGTCAATTGGTATGCCACGACCATTATCAGATATTTTTATACAATTTTTATCAATTAAACAGACTTCAATGTTAGTTGCAAAATTATTTATTACTTCATCAATAGAGTTGTCCAGTATCTCAACAGCAAGGTGATGAAGTGCTTTAGAATCAACACCACCAATATACATGCTTGGTCTTTTTCTTACGGGTTCAAGACCTTCTAATATTTGAATATTATCGGAGGTATAATTAAAATTATTTTTTTTATTGAGCATATCTACATATAGTTACAAGTATGATTATATCACTACATGTAGATATTTACTTTCTTATTTTAGAAAATCAAGTTCTAACTTGAATAATACATTTTAAATTCCACAGGGTGAGGTGCATGTTCAAAATTTATAACCTCTTCCATTTTTAAATCTATGTAAGCATCTATTTGGTCTTCTGTGAAAACATTACCTTTGGTCAAAAATTCCATGTCGTTCCTTAATGCTTCAGTTGCTTCTCTTAATGAAGCACATACAGTTGGAATATTTTGTAACTCATTTTCTGGTAATTCGTATAAATCTTTATCCATAGGGTCACCAGGATGTATTTTATTTTTAATTCCATCTAAACCAGCCATAAGCATTGCTGAAAAGGCTAGATAAGGATTAGCTGTTGCGTCTGGAAAGCGAACTTCAACTCTTTTACCATTTGCACTATCAACAAATGGAATTCTACACGAAGCAGATCTATTTCTTGCAGAATAGGCAAGCAATACTGGAGCTTCAAATCCAGGTATTAATCTTTTATATGAGTTTGTAGATGGATTACTAAAACAGTTAATGGCTTTTGCGTGCTTTATAATACCACCAATATAATATAAACATGTTTCAGATAAACCTGAATATTTATCTCCTGCAAATACCGGATTTCCATCTTTCCATATTGATTGGTGAGTGTGCATACCTGTACCATTATCACCTGCAACTGGTTTTGGCATAAAGGTAGCGGTTTGTCCAAAAGAATGAGCTACATTATGAACTGCATATTTATAAAGCTGAACATTATCAGCAGTAGATATTAAAGTTCCAAATTTAATTCCTAGTTCATGCTGCGATGGTGCAACTTCATGGTGGTGCTTTTCCATGGGCACGCCCATTTCGGTGAGAGATAAAACCATTTCACTTCTTAGATCTTGTCCTGAGTCGACGGGTGGTACAGGAAAATATCCTCCTTTAATACCGGGACGGTGACCCATATTACCTTCTTCGTAATTTTTTCCTGAATTATAAGGTCCTTCAGCACTATCAATTCTGTAAAAAGAAGAATTCATTTCAGCTTCAAATTTTACATCGTCAAAAACAAAAAATTCAGGTTCTGGTCCAAAATATGCAGTATCTCCTACGCCCATGCTTTCCATATATTTTAATGCTTGTTTAGCTGTAGATCTTGGATCTCTTTCATATGGAGTACCTGAAATGGGATCTAAAACATCACAAAATATTGCCAATGTAGGTTGAGAATAAAAGGGATCAACAATTGATCTAGAACAATCTGGCATAAGTTTCATATCAGATTCATTTATAGCTTTCCATCCAGCAATTGATGAACCATCAAACATAAAACCTTCAGCTAAAGATTCTTCATCAATAGTACTTACATGTTGAGATACATGTTGCATTTTTCCTCTAGGATCGGTAAAACGCAGGTCTACAAATTGTATTTCTTTATCTTTAATTGTTTTAAGAATGTTTTGAACATTTGACATTATTTACTCCTTATTTATATTGCATCAGTTCCAGATTTATATTGCATCAGTTCCAGTTTCGCCGGTTCTTATTCTAACTGCTTGTTCTATATTAGTTACAAAGATTTTACCATCCCCAATTCTACCTGTTTTTGATGCATTTTCTATACATGTTACAGCTTCATTTAATAAGTTATCATCAATAACTATCTCTATTTTTACCTTAGGAAGAAAATCAACAACATATTCAGCTCCTCTATATAATTCAGTATGACCTTTCTGTCTTCCAAATCCTTTTGCTTCGTAAACAGTTAGCCCTTGAATACCAATTTCAGCTAAGGCATTTTTTACTTCTTCTAATTTGAAGGGTTTGATTATAGCTTCTATTTTTTTCATAAAACCTCGCATCGTTAACTTATTAACACGAGCAAAATATTGAAAGTAAATCTTAAACTAAAATAATTAAAAAAATGTAATTGCCTAAATTTTAAGCTAAATTAAATTTTCGATACAAATTTTGATAATTTTTCAATAGCGCTTTTGATAGATATTTCGGAGTTAGCGCATGAAAATCTCAAAAAACCCTCACCAAATTCTCCAAAAGATGTTCCCGCAATTCCAGCCACACCTGTTTCATCTAATAACTTATTTTGAAAATCTAGTGATTTTAACTTTAATTTAGATATATTTGGAAAACAATAAAAAGCACCTTGCGGATTTTGACAAGTAACTAAATCAAGTTGGTTTAATCCTTCAAACATAATTTTGGCTCTATCTTTAAACGCNTCATTCATCGTCGACACACATTCTTGAGGTCCTTTTAGAGCTTCAAGAGCAGCATATTGTGCACTAGCATTTACACATGAGTGAACATTTANAGCTAATTTGTCTGCTGCTTCAATTAAAAAGTTAGGAAAAATACCATAACCAAGCCGCCAACCTGTCATAGCGTATGTTTTTGACCATCCATTCAAAATTATTAATCTACTTTTAATAGACGGATAATTTAAAAGAGATGTGAATTTAGTATCTCCAAAGCAAAATTGATCATAAATTTCGTCACTCATTAAAATGGTATTTGGGAACTTTTCCATTCCAGCAACTAGTTTGTCAATTTCATTTTTAGGAATGATTCCTCCAGTTGGATTACTTGGGCTATTTATAATAATCAAGGAAGTATTTTTATTAACTTTATTTAAAATATCATTAGCTGAGAAAGAAAACCCTAGTTCTTCTTTTAATTGATACGGTATTGGATTAGCTCCAGAAAATCTTATAGCTGATTCATAAATTGGAAAACCGGGGTTTGGGTATAGAATTTCTTTACCTGTTTCTCCAAGTAACATGGCTGAGAAAAAAATAATAACTTTTCCTCCAGGAACAATTAGTACATTATCGGGGGATATTTCTACATTATGTCTTCTAAATATGTCAGAACATACTGCNTCTCTTAATTTTGGNATTCCTGATGCTTGTGTGTATCCATGATGACCATCTTTAAGAGCTTTAATTCCAGCTTCTACTATATGTTTAGGTGTTGAGAAATCCGGCTGACCAATTCCAAGGTTAATAATTTCTTTACCGCCCTCTGCAAGTTTATTTGCTCTAGCGAGAACTGAAAAAGCGGTTTCTGTACCTAAATTTAAACTTCTTTGCGTAATCATTGTTAACTTTAGTAAACCTTACATATAAATATAAAAAACTAAAGTTTTTTGTACATATAATTTGATTTAAGTTATTTCTTAGATTAATAAGAACTAATTATGTTTTTGTTATGGCGGGTGTAGCTCAGTTGGTTAGAGCGCTAGACTGTGACTCTTGAGGCCGCCGGTTCGATTCCGGTCACTCGCCCCAATTTAATATTGATTATTCTAATATAAGTATATATTAAATATTATTAAGTGCGGGCGTGGCGGAACTGGTAGACGCGCATGGTTTAGGTTCATGTACTGAGAAGTGTGGGGGTTCAAGTCCCTCCGCCCGCACCATAAATTTAAAACTCAGGATGTAAAATGGAAATTAAAGAAAAAAAGAGTCAAGGTTTAAAAAGAGAGTTTGAAATTATTATCAAAAATGATTCAATTGATAATCTTGTAAAAAATAAAATATCTGAACTAGCTCCAAAAGCTAGTCTACCAGGATTTAGACCAGGAAAAATACCTCACAACATTCTAAAACTAAGATTTGGTAAACAAGTTTTTAGTGAAGTAGTTAATGAAAGTCTGAATGATGCATCAAAAAAAATTATCGATGATTATAAAATTAATGCAGCTACTCAACCAAAAATGGATATCAAATCTCTTGAAGAGGGGAAAGATGTTAAGGTTGAATATTCTGTTGAAATAATTCCTGATTTTAAAATACCAGACTTAACAAAATTGAAAATTACCAGACCAGTTGTTAAAGTAGAAGACAAACAAGTTGATGAATCAATTAGTAGAATTGCTCAAGAAAATACTAAAACTGAAAAAATATTAAAAGAAAGAAAAATTAAGACTAATGACACTGTGGTAATTGATTTTGAAGGAAAAATTGACAATGAGTTGTTTGAAGGAGGTAGTGCAAAAGGTCACCATTTAAAAGTTGGTTCAAATACATTTATACCAGGCTTTGAAGATAAATTGATAGGTAGAAATTTAGCTGAAAATTTTGATATTGACCTTAAATTTCCTAAGGATTATCAAGCCAAAAATTTTGCTGGAAAAAAAGTTATATTTAATGTGACTGTAATTGAAATAAGAGAAGATATTAAAATAAAAATAAATGATGATTTTGCTAAATCTCTAGGTTTGGAAAATTTAGATATTTTAAAGAAAAACGTTAAAGAACAGATCGTAAAACAACATTCCATGCAAAGTAGATCAAAAGTAAAAAGAGAAATTTTAGATCTTTTAGCAGATGCAGTAGAATTTGACTTACCTAAATCTCTTATTGATGACGAATATAATAATGTTTGTAAAGCAATGAGTGATAGCCGTCAAAAAGAGAAAACTGAAAACAAGCCTAATGATGATGGGATGAGTAAAACCGATAAAGACGATGCTTTGTTAATATCAAAAAGAAGAGTTAGACTAGGTTTAATGTTAGCTGAAATAGGACGGTTAAATAATATTAAAGTTGAAGAAAAAGACACTCAAAATGCTATGATGCAAGAATTGCAAAGATATCCTGGAAGAGAGAAAGAGATTTTAGAATATTTCAAGAGTAATCCTAATGCCCAAAGCCAATTGGCAGGGCCTGTTTTTGAAGATAAAATAATTGATTTTATTACAGAATTAGCTGATGTTAGTGATAAAGAAGTAAAAATTGAAGAATTATATAAAGAAGATTCGCAAAATATAAAAGATGAATTAAAAAAAAATAAAGACAATAAAAAAAAGGCTTTAAAAAAGAAATAAAAAATAATGTATAAAGGAACGTTTTATGGTTAATTTTGACATGAAAACAGGTGAGTCAATTTCTGCACTTGTTCCTATGGTTGTTGAACAAACTAATAGGGGAGAAAGATCTTATGATATTTATTCTAGGCTTCTCAAAGAAAGAATAATTTTTTTAATTGGACCAATTGATGATGGAATAGCATCTTTGGTTTGTGCTCAGTTACTATTTCTTGAGGCTGAAAACCCTTCAAAAGACATTTCAATGTATATTAACTCACCTGGTGGTGTAGTTACATCTGGGTTATCAATTTATGATACTATGGAATATATCAAACCAGATGTTTGCACAGTATGTTTTGGTCAAGCTGCAAGTATGGGATCCTTACTATTAACTGCAGGAGAAAAAAATAAAAGATTTTGTCTGCCTAATGCTAGAATAATGACACATCAACCATCGGGAGGGTTTCAAGGTCAAGCTACTGACATTGAAATTCATGCAAAAGAAATAATAAGTTTACGATCAAGGTTAAACCAAATCTATGTAAAGCATAGTGGCAAGAAACTTGCAGAGATAGAGGCACTGATGGACAGAGACACATTTATTTCTCCAGAAGATGCTGTAAAATTAGGTTTAATAGATAAAGTAGTCAATAAAAGAGACGATATAAAAAAATGATAAAATTGTTATTGCAATTACAGAGTAAATAAACAAAATAAATATTATGAGTAAATCTGATAAAAATAATTCAACTTTATACTGTTCATTTTGCGGTAAGAGTCAGCATGAAGTTAAGAAACTAATTGCTGGTCCGACTGTGTTTATCTGTGATGAATGTGTAGAGCTATGTATGGATATAATTAAAGAGGAGCATAAACAAAGTGTTTCCAAATCTTCTAATGGAGTCCCTACACCGTCAGACATTTATAAAGTTCTGGATGAATATGTAATTGGGCAATCAAACGCAAAAAAAGTTTTGTCAGTTTCAGTTCATAATCATTATAAAAGACTTAATGCTTCTAATACAATTGATGATGTTGAAATTTCAAAATCAAATATTTTACTCGTTGGTCCAACTGGATGTGGAAAAACACTTTTAGCGCAAACTTTAGCTAAGATTATTGATGTTCCTTTTACCATCGCAGATGCAACTACTTTGACAGAAGCTGGTTACGTTGGTGAAGATGTTGAAAATATTATATTAAAATTACTTCAAGCTTCTGATTATAATGTGGAACGAGCTCAAAAAGGAATTGTATATATAGATGAAGTTGACAAGATCTCAAGAAAATCTGAAAATCCTTCTATAACTAGAGATGTCAGTGGTGAAGGTGTTCAGCAAGCTTTGCTTAAAATNATGGAAGGAACAATTGCTTCAGTNCCACCTCAGGGAGGAAGAAAGCATCCNCAACAAGATTTTCTTCAAGTNGATACAACAAACATNCTTTTTATTTGTGGTGGAGCTTTTGCTGGAATTGACAAAGTTATTTCGAATAGAAGCAAAACATCTTCTATTGGATTTGGAGCAGAAATAAGTAATAAAGATGAAAGAATATCAAGTGAGATTTTAAAAGAAATACGACCCACTGATTTAGTAAAATACGGTTTAATACCCGAATTTGTNGGAAGATTACCAGTACTAGCAACTTTAGAAGATTTAGATGAAGATGCTNTAGTAAAAATTCTCACAGAGCCNAAAAATTCTTTAGTGAAACAATATAAAAAACTATTTGAAATGGAAAATACAAANNTAGATTTTAGAAAAGAGGCTTTAACTGCAATTGCCAGAAAAGCTATTGAATTAGANACTGGAGCAAGGGGNTTAAGATCAATAATNGAAAAAATGCTGATGGAAACAATGTTTGAGTTACCATCACAAACAAATATTGATGAAGTCGTAATAAATGAAGATGTTGTAGTTAAAGATAAAAAGCCTTTAACTGTNCATNCAAAAAATAAGAAGAGTATTTCACAAACAATTTCTTAAAAACTTTAACATTTATACTTGAATTTTTTNAATGTAATTATATTTAANTAATATGAATTACCCTTTGTTACCACTCAGAGATATTGTCGTNTTNCCTCANATGGTNGTTCCTTTATTTGTTGGAAGNNANAAATCNGTTAAAGCACTTGAAGCNTCAATGTCTGAAAATAAAGANATTGTTTTAGTTACCCAAACTAATGCTAAAACTGAAGATCCNTCACCAAAAGANTTATACACGACTGGAACTTTATCTAAAATATTGCAACTTTTGAAATTACCNGATGGNACATTGAAAGTTTTGGTTGAAGGTAAAAAAAGAGTATCAATAAANCTAACANCNGAAGAGTCAAATTATTTAAACTGTAAACTAAAACAATTGCCAAATATTGGTATTGCCAAAGTTGAAACTTCAAAAGTTAATGTCCTTCANACAGTTTTNGAGGATTATCTTAATTTAAATAAAAAAACGAATAACGAGATTATAAACCTAATCTCTGATATAAAAGATCCATCTAAACTAACTGATACAATTGTTTCTAATTTATCTTTAACTATTAAAGAAAAACAAGAGTTTTTAGAATTAAANGATGTTTCGAAAAGAATTGANAAGTTAACATTAAAATTAGAAATTGAAATTGACACTCTTCAAGTTGATAAAAAAGTTCGAAATAGNGTCAAGTCCCAAATGGAAAAAACTCAAAGAGAATACTATTTGAATGNACAANTAAAGGCTATACAAAAAGAGCTTGGTNATGATGNTGATGAAAAAAATGAATTTCAAGAGATTAAAGAAAAAATTAGTAAAACAAAACTTCCAAAAGANGCTTTAGAAAAAGTCAATTCTGAGTTTAAAAAATTAAAAAACATGAGTCCAATGAGTGCTGAGTCAGGTGTAGTAAGAAGTTATATTGAGTGGATTTTAAGCTTGCCATGGAAAAAAGTTTCTAAGATTAATAAAGATATTTTAATAGCTAGAGAGATTCTAGATCANGATCACTANGGCTTAGAGAAAATTAAAGAAAGAATTTTAGAGTTTTTGGCTGTACAAAAAAGGTCAAAATCAATTAAAGGACCAATATTATGTTTAGTNGGACCACCTGGGGTTGGCAAGACATCTTTGGGNAAATCTATTGCTAAAGCAACTGGAAGAGCTTACATCAGGATNGCTCTTGGAGGGGTGAGAGACGAAGCCGAAGTTAGAGGACATAGAAGAACATATATTGGATCTTTGCCAGGAAAAATTATTCAGGGAATGAAAAAATCTAAGTTTAATAACCCCTTATTCTTACTAGATGAAGTTGATAAGATTGGATCAGATTATAGAGGTGACCCATCTTCAGCTTTACTTGAAGTTCTTGACCCAGAACAAAATAATTCTTTTCAAGATCATTANTTGGAAGTAGATTATGATCTATCAAAAACGATGTTTATTACTACCGCTAATACACTTAATATTCCCAATGCATTATTAGATCGAATGGAGATTATTAGAATACCTGGGTATACAGAAAAGGAAAAATTACTAATAGCTAAAAATCATTTGGTTAAAAAGTTAAGATTTGAAAACAATGTAAATGAAGTTGAGTTTAATCTTTCAGATGACCTCATAAAAGAAATAATACAAAAATATACTAAAGAAGCTGGGGTTAGATCACTAGAAAGGGAACTTTCTAAACTAATGAGAAAAGTCATAACTAATTTAGAGTTAAATAAAAATAAACTTGAAAAAATCACTGTAAATAATTTGCACAAGTATCTAGGTCCCCCAAAATTCAATAGAATAGATCAAGATAAAAAAAATCTAATTGGTGTTACTACTGGTTTAGCTTGGACAGAGGTCGGTGGGGAACTACTTTCTATCGAAGTTGTAAAAGTACCTGGTAAAGGAAAATTTTCATCAACAGGAAAGCTTGGGGATGTTATGAAAGAATC
>NZIY01000063.1 GCA_002691795.1 SAR116 cluster bacterium | reverse complement strand
AGAGAAGTCAGCTTCTGATCCATTGTTTGCTAAAATTACTAAAAGTTATCAAGCTTTTAGAGATGATTACAGCATCTGGGCTAAAAACGCTTACTTAAAATAATTTAATTTAATTTATTCATTAACGCCTACTTATTAAAAGTAGGCGTTTTTATTTTATTAATAATTAAGAAATATTGTTTGCATATTTTAAAAAAATTCAAATACTAACATCTCGTTATCTCTTTTTGATTGTGAATAGATAACAACCCAAAGCAATCTAAATATTTAAATAAAATTCTTAAATGACTAATTTGGAATGGAGATATTGGTTCTCCAATAAAATCTTTTCCTAACAATTTTGCAATTATTGCAGTTGCCCCTTAAAAGTAAAGGCTGGCAACGTGTATAATATAGTGGATATAGGGTTATTTTTGTGATTAATCATATTTAAAATTTAGATTTAATTTTTATTTTGAAATTTTGAAACTACAAAGACACCAAGACAAGATAAAAATAGACCTAGGAAGTCTAAAATAATAAATTTTTCTTGTAACATTATGTATGCTAGTAAAGCAGAAACAGGGGGAACTAAAAAAAATAAAGTAGATGTTTGGTTTGCTTTATTATTTTGAAGTAACCACATTAAAATCAAAAATGCACCAAGTGAAACTGCAAATATTTGCCATGACATTGCTAGCAAAAAATTAATTGAAAAATTTATTAAAAAATTTTCAAAGCAAAGAGCAAGAATAAAATGGAAAACTGAAGCACTTAATGCTTGTAAAAAATTATTGCCAGAAAGGGATAAATTAGACCCAATTTTTTTTTTGCCATATAATAGCGAGTGAAGAAGATATTAGTCCAATTAATCCAGCAAAAAATGCTATTGCACTTAGATCACTAATCAAATCAGAAATAATAATTACAGATGCACCACTAAATCCTAAAAAAATTCCTATCCACTGATATTTAGTTAAAGTTTCATTTAAATAAATCTTTGAAAGGAAAGATGTTAAGATCGGTTGTAATGAAACTATTAAAGCAATTAGAGTAGCTGATATACCTTTAGATAGAGCAAAAAATACACCACCTAAATATAGACCGTGAAATAATAAGCCGCTAATTGAAGCATCAACAAAAGCTCTTAATGAAATATTTTTATTTTTTGAAAAAAATATAAAAAATAAGAAAAAAAAGAATGCGACTACACCAAATCTTATCGAGAGGGAGAGAAAAGGTGGTGCATTATCAACTATAATCTTACTGGTAATAAAAGCCGACGACCAAAGTATTACAAAAATTATTGGTATTATATTAATATCTGAACAACTTTCTAATTTTGTGAATTATAAAAATAATTTATATAGGTTATTTATTCCAATATCTTAGAATGAAATTAATATAAATGTAAAAATATATCACTCTTAATTAGAATAAAAATTAGTTAATATTAGTTTATTAATAAGTTTTCCTGATTGTATGGATTGATGGTACAGTTTAAGAATAAGATAAATAAATATATATATTTTTTAATTTTGAAAAAATATACTTAAAAAGTTTACTAGGTAACTAAATTAAAATTTTATTGAACTTTCTTAAATTGTTTTTATTTATTTTATAGCTAAAAATGTTATAATATAAGTATAAGTTTTTACAATAAATGTCTATATGAAATCAAATAACTATCTAAAATTTGCAAATATTATTTGGAACCATTGGAATAAAGGTATTTTAATAAGTGATATTAATTCTATAAGTTCTATTGCACCCAAAAGTAGATTAGAGGGTTATGAAATACAAAGATGTTTTTATAATCTTTCCCCAAGGGGTATTTTCGGTTGGAAGATTGCCGCAAGTAATAAAGCTGGTCAAAATCATATTGGTGCTAAAGGCCCTCTAGTTGGTGTGCTACTTGAAGAAAAAAAAATGAATTATATGGAAAGTATTAAACTCTTTCCAAATCAAATGTTAGTTGCTGAAGCAGAATTTACATTTAAAATAAAATATGATTTAGATCCTAGTAAATCTCATTATTCCAAGGATGATACAATTTCAATTATTGATAGTCTTTACGGGGGAATTGAATTACCAGATTCTAGATTTTTAAATTTCACTCAGGTTGGAGAAGCTAATTTGATTGCTGATAATGCTTGTGCAAACCAATTTATTCTTGGTCCGAAATTATCTGATAATTGGATTAATAAAAATTTGTCAGATCAAAAGGTTTCTATCTCTGTTAATGAAAAAACTTATGAACATGGATTTGGAAAAAACGTTTTAGGTGGTCCTCTGATAGCACTTCAGTGGTTTTTAAACGAACTTTTAGAGTTTAAAATTCCACTTAAGAAAGGTCATTTTGTTGCCACAGGCACTTGTACAAAACCAATACCTTTTAAAAAAAGTGATGTTATCACTGCAAACTTTTCTGATTTAGGCAATTTTCAAATTAAATTAATTTGATATAAGATTTAAATTATGAGTTCTCAATTAATTTTATCTATAACTGAAGCATTAGTAAGATTTAAAGAAAAGCCAATATTTGAAGATATGAATTTCAATATTCATCAAAAGTCTAGGATTGCATTAGTTGGAAAAAATGGAAGTGGAAAAACAACTTTAATGAAAATGATTGCTGGAGAAGTTGAACTAGAAGATGGAGAAAGATGGGTGGAAAGCAGTATTGAAATTGGATATTTAAATCAAGAATTTCTAAAAATTTTTAACAAAACCATTCTTCAAGAATTATTATCATCAATCAATAATGATGAAGAAAAAAAATATAAGATTGATATTATTACAGATGCACTAAATCTTAATTTGGAAAGTAAACTTAATGATTTATCAGGTGGTCAATTAAGAAAAGTGGGTTTAGCAAAAGCTTTAATTAATGAACCAGATATTTTGCTTTTGGATGAACCAACAAATCACCTGGATCTTGAAGTAATTGAATGGTTAGAGAATTATTTAAATATGTACAATGGCACAATTATTTGTGTCTCTCATGACCGTACATTTTTATCAAACGTTACGAATAAAGTATTTTGGATAGATAGAGGGAATTTAAAAGTAAGCCCTAAAGGCTTTAAATATTTTGATGATTGGTCTCAATCTCTTTTAGAACAAGAGGAAAAAGAATTAAGGAATAGAAAGCAAAGCTTGTCAGTAGATGTTGAATGGGCATCTAGAGGTGTTAAAGCAAGAGTCAAAAGAAATACAAGAAGACTTGAGCAAGTAAAAATTATGCAAAAAAAATTAGAGGATGATGAAGCATCTTATAAACGAGCTATTTCTAAAATTAAAATAAATACTAAAATAAAATTTGATGATCATGCTAAGTCAATCTCAGAGTTTTTTAATGTTTCAAAATCTTTTAAGAAAGAATCAAGTGAAATTAAAATTTTAGATAATTTTAATTTTAAAATAAATAGAGGTGATAGAATTGGAATTCTAGGTGGCAATGGTTCAGGTAAAACAACTTTTCTGAAGCTTTTATTAAAGAATGAAACTCCTGATAAAGGAACCATTAAAAATTTTAAAAATATAGAATTTTCATATTTTGATCAAAAAAGATCAGATTTATTATTAAAAGAAACTATTAAAAAAAATATGTGTCCATCTGGTGGAGATTATATAAATGTTATGGGTAAAGATAGACATGTATATGGATATTTAAAAGAGTTTCAATTTGATCCAAAGGGTATAAATGATTACGTTACAACTTTATCTGGGGGACAAAAAAATCGATTAATGCTTGCTAAGATACTTGCAAATCCAAAACCTTGCTTAATACTTGACGAACCCACAAATGACCTAGATATGGACACCTTAGATTTGCTTGGAGAGATTTTAATAAATTATAAAGGGACGTTAATTATAGTATCACATGATAGAGACTTTTTAGATCAAACTGTGACTAAAATTTTATCATTTGAAGGTGATGGAAAAGTTATAAATTGTATTGGAGGATATTCAGATTATTTAAAATTGAAGAAAAATAATTTTAAAAAAAATAACTTTGTTAACAAGCAAAATGAAACCATCAAAAAAGAAAATAAAAAAGAAGCTATGCTTAATAATAAATTAACGTACAAATTAGAATATGAATTGCAACAAATTCCTAATCAAATTAACAGTTTAGAAGAAACAATATCAGACATGAATAATGTTTTATCTGATGCAAATTTATATACAACTAACATTGATAAGTTTTTAAAATGTTCTAAAATTTTAAATGAATCTAAATATAAATTAGATAAATTAGAAACCAGATGGTTAGAATTAGATTTAAAAAAAAATAATTTGTAGTTAAAAGATATTATTGATAATATTTAAGAGAATTATTGTATTTCTATAAATTGATTGAATTAACTTTAATTCAACTTATTAATGATTTATGGAGACGATTATGGAAGGTACTGTTAAGTGGTTTAATTTTCAAAAGGGTTATGGCTTTATAACACCTCAAGGTGAAGAAAAAGATGTTTTTGTCCATAAAACTTCTTTAGAAAAAACCGGAATAAGAACCCTAACTGATGGTCAGAAGGTCACATTTGAAATAGCAATTAACAAAGGTAAAAGTAGTGCTGTAAATATTAAACTAGCTTAAAAAATCATCTTTTAACCAAGATTTAAGTTTTGAAATTCCTTCATAGATTTTTGGAAATAAATCTTTAAAATCTTCGTTACCTATTGATTGATTTTTTTCAAGAAATGACAACGCTTTACTTCCATCAAAATCTACAAAAGCCATTCTAGTAATTAATTTTTCATCTTCTATTCCAAAATTTTTTCCTGGAAGCATTGCAAATCCTGCGGTTTCAAGTGCTTTTTCACAAAGAGTTGTTGAATTACTTATTAAATTATTATTTTTAATAATATTAGAAAAATCGCATAAAATATAAAATCCACCCTGTGGTCTAATACAATCTATACCTATTTCAGATAATTCTTCATAAACAAAATGAGCTACCTTTTGTAAAATTTTTCTTGAGTTTTCAAGATATTCTGAATGATCTTCAGTGTAAGCTTTTACTGCTGAAAATTGTATTGGGGCACTTACTGAAGTAAATGTTTCACTCGCTAAAGATCTTACACTTTGGTAGATTTGGTCAAGCTCTTTTGGAAAAATTAAAGTTCCTAATCTCCAACCTCCTGCACCACACCATTTACTTAGACCAGATGAAATTATAGTCCCTTCGGGATAAAAATGACTAATAGAATGATATTCTCCAGAAAAATCTAATTCTGTATAGATTTCATCTGAAATTACAATTATATTATTTTTTCGACAAATTTCAGACAGTTGTTCTAGGTTTTCATTATTTGTACCTGTTGGATTGTTTGGAGAATTAAGTATCAAAAGTCTATTTTTAAATTTAAACTTTTTGCAATGCTCCTCTAGTCCAAGAGCATTCAAATGCCAATTTGTCTTTTTGGATGTTTCAATCCAATAGATATTTTTTTTTAGAAAATTAGCTTGTGGTTCATATGATACCCAACTCGGTTTAGGTAGTATTAATGGCATATCTGTAACCATTTGGCATTGAAATATAAGCTCTTTTGACCCTGGCCCAATAATGATATTATTTACTGAATAGTTATAGCGGTTCATTTTTGTATGGTATTTAGAAACTACTTCTCTTAATTCAAAAAGACCAGATACGTTTAAGTAATCTTTTTGATGAGAGTTTTTTTTAAGTGTTTCAATAAGTATATCTGGAACTGGGAAGGGAGATTGTCCTAAACCAAACTTATAAATTTGCTTACCTTCTTTAAGGAGTTTATTAGAAAGTTCATTTATTTTTAAAGTACTTGAAGGTTCAATGTTCTGAAAGTTTTTGTGTAACATAAATACCTTGTTCAATGATTTAGAAAATTATAATATAAAATATATTAAAAAAGAAATAATTTATTTAATACGAATTTTTCTATCTTGTTATTGTTTTTAATCAAAGAAAATTGTGATAAAAAAAATAAATAATGCTCATATTTTTCTAACCTTTTCTTCTTTGTTTTGGGGTTTTAACGCTATAGCTGGAAGGTTAGCTGTCGATGAAATTTCTCCACTGTTAATTGTAACAGGCAGATGGATGGGTGTTTTGATAATTTTAACAATTATATGTAAGAGCCAACTAAATTTAGCATTAAAAATATTCAAGTCTAATTATATATGGATGATAGCAATGGGTTTATGTGGTTTTACTGCATTTAACTCTATTTATTATATATCTGCTCATCATACAGTTGCAATTAATTTAGGAATAGTTCAATCCACAATGCCTGCATTTATAATGATAATCTCACTGTTGTGGCTTAAAACTAGAATTAATATTAAACAAATAATAGGATTATTAATCACTTTTATAGGTGTTTTAGTTGTTATATCAAAAGGTCAAATCAACTTATTATATAATCTCAATTTAAATTCTGGTGATTTGTTGATGGTTTTTGCTTGTGTGTTTTATGCAATTTATACAGTTGGTTTGAGGAAAAGGCCTGAAATTGATGATATTTTATTAATGACTATTTTTGCATATATTGCCTTTATTGGATCTTTACCAGGTTTGGCAGTTGAAATAACAAATGGTTCATTATTTTTACCAACTTTTAAAGGATTAATAATATTATCAGTTATTATTGTTTTTCCCTCTTTATTGGCTCAAATTTTATATATGAAGGGTGTAAGAATAATTGGACCCTCAATTTCAGGTTTGTATACCAATCTTGTGCCAGTATTTACTTCTATTTTAGCAGTAATAATAATTAATGAAAATTTTTATTTATATCATTTGATTTCATTAATTATTATTTTTTTTGGAATTTATATCTTCGACAGAAAAAAATATGATTGATATAAGATCAATTTATTTTAAACTGATATTGACTTTATTCAATACAATGTTATCTCATTCATATAGACAATTGTTAAGGGATTAAATGAACGAAAATTTAATAAATTATTTGCCTATAATGGTTTTTATTTTATTTGCAATAGTCATTTGTGTAGCATTTTTAGCCTCAGCTTTCTTGGTCGGCAACCAAAACCCTGACCCAGAAAAAAACACACCGTTTGAATGTGGTTTCGATGTATTTGAGGACACACGTGTCAATTTTGACGTTAGGTTTTATCTTGTGGCTATTTTATTTATCATATTTGATTTAGAAATTGCATTTCTATTTCCATGGGCAGTATCATTAGGTAACATAGGTTTATTTGGCTTTTGGTCGATGATGTTTTTTTTAATTGTTTTAACTTTTGGGTTTATATATGAATGGAAAAAGGGTGCTTTAGAATGGGAGTAGATGATTTTATAGGTAAGCAATTAAGTGAAAATCCTAAATTTTCAGGTCAGGATGACATTTTAAATGCTGTTACAGATGAAATTTCTAATAGAGGATTCATTATTGGTCAAGCTGACAAATTGTTCAATTGGGCTAAATCTGGTTCTCTTTGGCCAATGACTTTTGGGTTGGCGTGTTGTGCTGTTGAAATGATGCATAGTGCAGCATCAAGATATGACATGGATAGGTATGGAATGCTTTTTAGACCAAGCCCTAGGCAATCAGATGTTATGATAGTTGCTGGTACACTGACAAATAAAATGGCACCAGCTTTAAGAAGAGTTTATGATCAAATGGCAGAACCAAGGTGGGTCATTTCAATGGGTTCTTGCGCAAATGGAGGTGGTTACTATCATTATTCATATTCCGTAGTAAGAGGTTGTGATAGAATTGTTCCAGTAGATATTTATGTCCCAGGGTGTCCTCCAACAGCTGAAGCTTTAATATATGGGTTGTTACAACTACAAAAAAAAATTAGAAGAACATCTACTATTTCAAGAATCTAGAAATTTCAAATATGTCCTTATCTAATCAAATCAAAGAATATTGTAATGTAAAATATAAATCTATTAAGGTTTTTCGTAATGAAATTGAAATTACTGTTGAAAAAGAAAACCTTTTTAAGATGGTTCAATTTTTAAAAGATAATCCTTCATGTCTATTTGATCAATTATCAGATATAACTGCAGTTGATTATCCAAGTAAAAAAAATAGATATATAATAATTTATCAGTTTTTATCAGTCACAAACAACCAAAGGGTTAGACTACTATGTCCAATTAAAAGTGATGATGTAATTCCATCTGTTTCTAAATTATACTTATCAGCATTATGGTCTGAAAGAGAATTATGGGATATGTTCGGAATTTATATTGACGGTCACCCTGATTTAAGAAGAATTTTAACAGATTATGGTTTTCAAGGTCATCCATTAAGAAAAGATTTTCCTTTAACAGGTTTTGATGAAGTTAGTTACGAAGCTGAAAGTAGAAAAGTTGTTTATAATAAAGTTAAACTAACACAGGATTACAGAGACTTTGATTTTAATTCACCATGGGGCGCAGAAACCATAGAGGATAATAAATAAAAATGTCAGATACAAAAATAAAACCAATTACAATGAATTTTGGTCCACAGCATCCTGCAGCTCATGGTGTTCTAAGATTGGTAATGGAAATGGATGGTGAAATAATTAAAAGAGCTGATCCTCATATTGGTTTACTTCACAGAGGAACTGAAAAACTTATTGAAAATAAAACATATGTTCAAGCTTTACCTTATTTTGATAGATTAGATTATGTTTCTCCTATGAATCAAGAGCATGCATATGCTCTCGCCATAGAAAGGTTAGCTAACATTGATGTACCATTAAGAGGTCAATATATAAGGGTATTATTCTGTGAAATTGGAAGAATTTTAAACCATATACTTAATATAACGACCTTTGCAATTGATGTAGGTGCAATGACACCATTATTATGGGGTTTTGAAGAACGAGAAAAACTTATGGAATTTTATGAAAGGGTATCAGGAGCAAGGCTTCATGCTTCCTATATAAGGCCAGGAGGTGTTCATCAAGACCTTCCTGACGGATTATTAGAAGATATTGATGTTTGGGCGGATGAATTTGTTGGATTTATTGATGATGTAGAAACACTTTTGACAGAGAATCGTATTTTTAAACAAAGGACAGTTGACATTGGAACTGTCTCCAGAGATGAAGCTTTAGCCTTAGGCTTTTCAGGAGTTTTATTGAGAGCTTCTGGAGTAAAATGGGACCTAAGAAAATCTCAACCTTATGAAGTTTATGAAAAATTAGATTTTGATATCCCTATTGGTAAAACAGGTGATTGTTATGCTAGATATTTAGTTAGAATGGAAGAAATGAGACAATCCTTGAAGTTAATTAAACAGGTTGTTAATCAAATTCCAAACGGTGATTACATAACAGACGATAAAAAAATAGCACCTCCAAAAAGAAGCGAAATGAAAGGTTCAATGGAGGCATTACTACACCATTTTAAACTTTATACAGAAGGATTTAGACCACCAAAAGGTAGAACATATACTTGCGTAGAGGCTCCCAAGGGTGAATTTGGTGTAATATTAGAATCAGATGGTTCTAATAAACCTTATAGATGTAAAATTAGAGCCCCAGGCTTTTATTCTTTAGCGGCTTTAGATTATTTGTCAAAAGGACATATGCTCGCTGATTCTGTTGCAATAATAGGGTCATTAGACATCGTTTTTGGCGAAATAGATAGATGATACAAAAACATATAAATATTGAAAATTATAAACTTTGTAATATTGATCAAAATAAAGTTGAAGAAATTATATCAAAATATCCTTCTAAAAGGAAAGCCAGTGCTGTTATACCATTGCTGCATTACATCCAAAAACAATCAAAAGGATGGCTTCCAGTACCAGAGTTAGAAAGAGTTGCTGATATATTAGATATGCCATACATGAAAGTTTATGAAGTTGCCTCTTTTTATACAATGTTCAACTTAAAACCCATTGGTAAAAAATTGCTACAATTGTGCCATACAACTCCTTGTTGGTTAAGAGGATCAGATCAAATTGAAAAATCAATTTATGATACTTTAAAAATTAAAGATGGTCAGACTACTCCTGATAATATGTTCACCTTAATGNAAGTAGAATGTTTAGGAGCTTGTGTTAATGCTCCAATACTTCAAGTAAATGATGATTACTACGAAGATTTGGATTACAATTCTACAAAAATACTACTTGAAAACATAAATAAAAAAAAGAAAGTAAAACCTGGTTCAGTGTTAGGAAGAAAATCTTCTGAACCATATGAAAAAAATGGGAATAAAAATGTTAAAAAATAAAGATAAAATTTTTAATAATATATTTGGATTTCAAAGTTTTTCATTATCATCGGCGCTTAAAAGAGGAGACTGGGATAATACAAAAAAAATCTTATCTCTTGACCATGATATTATTATTGAAAAAATAAAAAGTTCAGGTCTTCGAGGAAGAGGAGGTGCAGGTTTTTCAACAGGGCTTAAATGGTCATTTATGCCAAAAACTGTTGGTGATCGACCTCATTACTTAGTTGTAAATGCAGATGAGTCTGAGCCAGGAACTTGNAAGGATAGAGATATTATTAGGCATGAACCACACAAGTTAATCGAAGGTTGCCTTGTTGCTTCATATGCTATGAGAGCTCATAAATGTTATATTTACATAAGGGGTGAATTTGNAAATGAAGCAAAAATTTTACAAGCAGCTATAGATGAAGCTTATAAAAATAAATTAATTGGTAAAAATGCATGCAAAAGTGGTTGGGATTTTGATTTATACCTCCATAGGGGTGCTGGAGCATATATTTGTGGTGAGGAAACAGCATTACTTGAATCGCTTGAAGGAAAAAAGGGACAACCTAGATTAAAACCNCCCTTTCCAGCTGGAGTAGGGCTTTATGGGTGTCCTACAACNGTTAATAATGTAGAATCAATNGCAGTCGTNCCTACTATTTTAAGAAGAGGTGATAATTGGTTTTCAAAATTGGGAAAAGAAAATAATACAGGAACTAAATTATTTTGTATATCAGGTCATGTTAATAAACCATGCAATGTTGAAGAAGAAATGGGAATTCCTCTCAAAGAACTTATTGAAAAACATGCTGGTGGAGTTTTAGGTGGGTGGGATAATTTGTTAGCTATAATTCCTGGTGGAAGCTCAACTCCTATGTTACCAAAACAGACATGTGATACAATAACTATGGATTTTGATGCCTTGAAAAATGTTGGAACTGGTTTAGGAACAGCAGGTGTAATAGTCATGGATAAAAGCACTGATTTGGTTGAGGCTATAGTTAGATTAGCTCATTTTTATAAACATGAAAGTTGTGGTCAGTGTACACCATGTAGAGAAGGAACTGGATGGATGTGGAGAATGTTGAAGAAAATAGCCTCTAAAGATGCAAGCTCTAAAGATATTGATAATCTTTTAGAATTAACAAAACAAGTTGAGGGGCATACAATTTGTGCTCTTGGCGATGCAGCAGCCTGGCCTATTCAAGGTTTGTTTAAAAATTTTAGAAACGAAATAGAAATTGGACTTAAATCAAAAAGTATTGCAGCTGAGTAATTTATGGACGAATTAAAAAATATAAAAATTAATGTCGATGGAATAGAAGTTTCTGTGCCACAAGGTTCAACTGTTTTACAGGCATGCGAAGTTGCTGGTGCTGAAATACCTAGATTTTGTTATCATGAAAAACTATCTGTTGCTGGTAATTGTCGGATGTGTTTAGTTGAGATGGAAAGATCACCTAAACCTATTGCCTCCTGTGCAATGCCTGCTTCTGATGGCATGGTTGTAAAAACAACTTCAGAAATGGTAGAAAAGGCTAGAAAAGGGGTGATGGAATTTTTATTAATTAATCACCCTCTTGATTGTCCTATATGTGATCAAGGTGGAGAATGTGATCTTCAAGATCAAGCACTTTATTTTGGTAAAGGAAAAACTCGTTTTGAAAATCCAAAAAGAGCTGTTTCTGATAAAAATATGGGTCCATTAATAAAAACTACTATGACAAGATGCATACATTGTACTAGATGTGTAAGATTTGCCAACGAAGTTGCTGGAGTTGAGGATCTTGGTGCAGTAGGAAGAGGTGAAAATGTCGAAATTTCAACTTATCTTGAAAAGGCAGTTGAATCCGAGTTGTCAGGAAACTTGGTAGATCTATGTCCAGTTGGAGCGTTAACATCTAAACCGTATCAATTTGTTGCTCGACCATGGGAATTAACTAAAACAGAATCTATAGACGTCATGGACGGATTAGGGTCAAATATTAGAATAGATAGCCGTGATGGAAAAGTCCTTAGAGTCTTGCCTAAAAATAATGAAAGCATTAATGAAGAATGGATCTCCGATAAAACTAGATATGCAATTGATGGTTTATCAAAGCAACGTTTAGATGTTCCATACATTAGAANCAATGGGAAATTTNAAATTGTATCTTGGGAGGAGGCATTCGAATTTATTAAATCAAGATCAAAAGAAATAACTGACCANAATTGCGTTGGGGTAATTGGCAATCAAGTAGATAACGAGTCAATTTTTTCACTTAAGGAATTATTTCATAAAATGGGACTTTCAAAAATTCTTCCATATCAAAAACAATATACTTTTTCTTTAAATAACAGATCAAATTATTTATTTAATAGTAAGATTGAGGGTGTTGAAAAATGTGATTATCTCCTTTTGTTAGGAGCAAATACAAGAGTTGATAGTGCTGTTTTAAACGCAAGAATTAGAAGAAATTATATCCAAAGAGATTTAAAAATTTCTGCCATTTCATCAAAAAAATTTGAATTAAATTTTGATTATAATTATTTTGGTTCAGATCTAAATATACTCAATGATATTTTAGACAAAAAGCATGAAATTTCTAAAGAACTTGAACACTCTAACTTTCCAATGATTATTATTGGAGATGAAGTTTTAGAAAACGACTTTAGTTTAGAAACACAAGATATTGTGATTAAAATTTTAGATAAATTTGGTGGGTTTACTAAAAATTGGAATGGTTTTAATATTTTGCATAATTATGCTAGTACTGTTGGTGCTTTGGATATAATTGGCAAATTTTCAAATTATAACCATTTATCTCTGGNAAAAGATATTAATAAAAAATTGATAAAATTTGTTTATTTGCTTAATGCAGATGATTTTAATTACGATTTAAGTAACTGTTTTGTAATTTATCAAGGGCATCACGGCGATAGAGGTGCACAAATGGCAGATGTTATATTACCAGGAAGTGCTTATACTGAAAAAGATGGATCATTTATTAATCTTGAGGGTAGATTACAATACTGTCAAAGAGCTGTTTTTCCTCCTGGTGAAGCTAAAGAGGACTGGGCAATAATAAGAGCATTATCCGAAAAATTAAATAAAAAGATTGATTTTGATAATTTAAAAGACCTTCGTGATTTAATGTTTAAAAAAATAGATAGATTAGATGCCTTTAATGAGAATAGTTATGAATTTAAACCAATACCATCAAAAAGAAATTTTAATAATTTGTCAAAACTTAAATGTATTAATAAAAACTTTTTTATGACATGTCCTATATCAAGAACATCAAATACTATGGCGGAATGTACAAAAGGTAAGATCTAAAAATGAACTTTATTAACGAAATTGGTATTGATTTGTTTGGGAAAAATGATTTTGCTTTATTTTTGATTATTATATTAAAGATTCTTGCAATAGTTTTACCATTGCTTATCAGTGTTGCTTATTTGACTTTAGCAGAAAGAAGAGTCATAGGTTTAATGCAGCTTCGAAAAGGCCCTAACGTTGTTGGGCCATTTGGATTATTACAACCTTTTGCTGATGCTCTTAAATTAATGTCAAAAGAGACAATTATTCCAAAAGAAGCAAATCAATTTTTATTTTTACTTGCTCCTATGCTTACTTTTATATTAGCTTTAATTGCTTGGGCAGTAATACCTTTTGATGAAAATAATGTTTTAGCTGATATTAATGTTGGTATTCTATATATTTTTGCAATCTCTTCTTTAGCTGTATACGGTATAATTATTGCGGGATGGGCAAGCAATTCAAAATATGCTTTTTTAGGCGCCTTAAGATCCGCCGCTCAAATGGTTTCATATGAAGTTTCAATAGGGTTAATTATAATTACTGTTTTATTGTGTGTTGGTTCTTTAAATTTAACTGATATAGTAAATGCTCAAAAAACTGTATGGTTTGCAATACCTCTTTTGCCAATGTTTATTATGTTTTTTATATCTGTATTAGCGGAAACCAATAGAGCTCCATTTGATCTTCCTGAAGGAGAATCTGAACTTGTTGCAGGCTATTTTGTTGAATATTCATCAATGTCTTTTGCATTATTTTTTCTTGGTGAATATGCAAATATGATATTGATGAGTGCATTAACCGTTACTTTATTTTTAGGTGGATGGTTGCCAATTATAGATTTATATCCATTTAACGAAATTCCAGGTGTTATTTGGTTTGCACTTAAAATAATTTTTATTTTATTTATCTTTTTATGGGTTAGAGCTACTACTCCAAGATATAGGTATGACCAATTAATGAGATTAGGTTGGAAAATTTTCCTTCCTTTTTCATTATTATGGGTTGTGTTAACTGCTGGATTTCTTGTTTTCTTTGATATGGTTCCAAAAAATATATGAGGTTTATGTGTTTTTAAAAAAAATAAAAAATGATTTAAAGAAATTTCTTTTAATTGAAGTTTTTAAAGGTCTTTTATTAACTTTGAAATATCTTTTTAAGAAAAAAGTAACAATAAATTATCCGTATGAAAAAGGAAAAATATCTCCTCGTTTTAGAGGAGAACATGCTTTGAGAAGATATCCTAATGGAGAAGAAAGATGTATCGCTTGTAAGTTATGCGAAGCTATTTGCCCAGCACAAGCGATTAAGATAGAAGCTGAGCCTAGAGAAGATGGAAGTAGAAGAACAACTAGATATGATATTGATATGACTAAATGTATTTATTGTGGTTTTTGTGCTGAAGCATGTCCAGTTGATGCCATTGTAGAAGGTCCTAACTTTGAGTTTGCAACTGAGACTAGAGAAGAGCTTTTTTATGATAAAGAAAAATTATTAGCTAACGGTGATAGATGGGAAGAACAAATTGCTTTAGCTCAGAAGTTAGATGCGCCATATAAATAGAGTTTGTATATGTATTACTCATTACTTTTTTACACATTTTCTTTATTTGTTATTTTATCATCAATAGGAGTGATAACTTCTAAAAATCCTGTTTATTGTGTTTTATATCTTATTCTATCTTTTATTAACTCTGCTATTTTATTTTTATTTTTAAATGCCGAATTTCTTGCAATGTTATTAATTGTTGTTTATGTGGGGGCTGTAGCAGTATTATTCTTGTTTGTAGTAATGATGTTAAATATTAATCAGGAAGAGACTAAATCCAAACTAATTAAATTCAAACCTTTATCTATTATATTAGGAACAATAATTTTAATTGAGTTTCTATATCTATTGTTTTTGGATAATACAACACTGGTTAATTTATCCAACAGCTCAAATTTAGAACAAAAAAATAACACAATTTCTCTTGGTAATATTATTTATACTGACTTTGCGTTATTATTTCAAATGTGTGGAGTTATACTTTTAGTTGCAATGATTGGTGCAATTGTATTAACTCTTAGAAACAGGCCAGGTGTAAGAAAACAAATAGTAAAAAACCAAATTGATACTAAAAAAAGCGATGTTATTGAAGTGGTTAGAGTAAATAATAATGAAGGTGCCTGATGATTGATTATTTAAACTTACCAATTCAGATTAACCATTATATAATTTTATCTTCGGTAATCTTTTTTTTAGGTGTTGCAGGTATTTTTTTGAATAGAAAAAATGTAATAAATATTCTAATGTCAATTGAGCTGATTTTGCTGGGTGTTAACATAAATTTTATTTCTTTTTCTTTTTATTCAAATGATTTAACTGGGCAAGTTTTTTCATTATTTATTCTGACTGTAGCTGCGGCTGAGGCAGCCATAGGATTGGCTATTTTAGTAGTTTACTTTCGAAATAAAGGTTCGATAGATGTTAAAGATATCAACGTTTTAAAAGGATGATATGTATAATTTAATAATAATCCTTCCATTAATAGGTGCAATATTATCATGGATTTTCGGTAACAGATTTTCTTCGATACCGGCATATATTGCGTCAATTTCATGTTTGTGTTTATCAATGGTAATTTCATGGATTGCATTTTATGATATTGCAATTTTAAAAAATGATTTTGCTGGCATCAGTTTTTCTTGGATAAATTCAGGAGACTTCATTGCATTATGGGCATTTAATTTTGATACACTTAGCTGCGTTATGTTTTTAGTTGTAAATACTGTATCTGCTATGGTTCATTTATATTCAGTAGGATATATGTCACATGACAAATCAAAAGCTAGATTTATGGCTTATTTATCTTTTTTCACATTTGCCATGTTAATGCTTGTTTCTTCAAATAATTTATTACAATTATTCTTTGGTTGGGAAGGTGTGGGTGTAGCCTCATACTTATTAATTGGTTTTTGGTACAATAAAAAAAGTGCAACATCAGCAGCTATAAAAGCTTTTCTTGTAAACAGAGTTGGTGATTTAGGTTTTATATTGGGATTAATTTTTATATTTACTTATTTTGATACCATTATGTTTGAAAAAATTTTTGAACTGTCTCCTTCTATGATGGATACTAAAATTAATTTTTTGGGTTTTAGTGTTAATGTTATTGAAATGTCATGCTTTCTTCTTTTTATAGGTGCAATGGGTAAATCAGCCCAACTTTTTTTGCATACATGGTTACCTGACGCTATGGAAGGACCAACTCCAGTTTCAGCATTAATTCATGCTGCTACAATGGTAACAGCTGGAGTTTTTATGGTTTGTAAATTATCCCCATTATTTGAATATGCCCCCAATGTTCTAAGTTTTATAACTTTAATTGGTGCTTTAACAGCTTTGTTTGCATCTACTATTGCGCTTACTCAATTCGATATAAAAAGAGTAATTGCTTATTCAACTTGTTCACAATTAGGTTATATGTTTTTTGCTGTTGGTTTGTCAGCATATCCCGCGGCTATGTTTCATTTGACAACTCACGCTTTTTTCAAGGCACTTCTTTTTCTTGGTGCTGGTTCTGTTATTCATGGTTTGTCAAACGAGCAAGATATGAGAAAAATGGGTGGTTGTTTTAAAAAATTACCAGTAACATATATTCTTATTTGGATAGGGTCCTTAGCACTTGCTGGGATCCCTTTTTTTGCTGGTTATTATTCTAAAGATATGATTTTAGAAGTTGCATTTGCCTCCGATTCAACAGTTGGGTATTTTGCTTTTGTTTGTGGATGTATTGCAGCAGTTTTAACAGCTTTCTATTCATGGAGATTATTATATTTGACTTTTCACGGGGAATATAATGGAAGCCAGGAAACGTACGCAAAAATACATGAAAGTCCTATAGTAATGTTAATTCCTTTATTTGTTTTAGCTTTTGGTGCGGTTTTTTCTGGTTGGTTTTTTATGGAAATGTTTGTTGGAAACAATTGGGATTACTTTTGGGCTAACTCTATTTTTATTTTATCTGGTAATGATGCAATTATAGATGCACATGATGTACCTAAATGGGTCAAATTATTTCCTATTGTTCTAGCTGTAATTGGAATTTCCATAGCAACAATTTTCTATGTTTTAATTCCTGAACTACCTGGAAGAATGGTACAGTCTTTTAAGTTTTTGCATAATCTTTTTTTTAATAAATGGTATTTTGATGAAATCTATAATTTTGTTTTTGTAAAACCAATTAAAAGATTTAGTATTTACTGTTGGAATATAATTGATAAAAAATTTATAGACGGTATCGGTCCAAATGGTGTTAGTTCACGAATATTTATTCTTTCAAAACTGAGTTCAAAGATTCATACAGGATATGTATACCATTATTCATTTAGTATGTTTATTGGATTAGCAATATTAGCTATAATTTTAATTTATAATGTTCAAATAAATTAAAATGATAGAAAATTGGCCTATATTAAGTATTTTGATTTTTCTGCCTCTGTGTGGAGCTCTTTTAGTTTTACTGATACCACATAAAACGGATCAAGACGGAGAAATTTCAAAAAACTCAATTACTAATGTTAAGTTGGTTTCTCTGTGGACAAGCTTAATGACTTTTTTTTTAACTTTATTTTTAACATTTAAATTTGATTATTCAAAAACAGATTATCAGTTTCTTGAATACTCTGAATGGGTTCCTTCACTAGGGATTGTTTATAGAGTTGGTTTAGACGGTTTATCTTTACCATTTGTTGTTTTGACAGGGCTTTTAGTGCCTATTTGTATTTTATGTAGTTGGAATTCCATACAGCATAAAATTAAAGAATTTATGATTTTGTTTTTAATATTGGAAGCTTTTATAATTGGCATGTTTTCAGCTTTAGATATTGTTGTTTTTTATATTTTTTTTGAAGCTGTTTTAATACCAATGTTTTTAATAATTGGTATATGGGGAAGTGTAGAAAGGATATATGCTTCCTTTAAATTTTTTCTATACACATTGTTAGGTTCAGTTTTAATGTTAATAGCAATAATTTATATTATTGTAGCTACAGGAACCTCTGATTTATTAAAGATTTTAGAACATGAATTTACTAGGGAAGAACAATTATGGTTGTTTTTGGGTTTCTTTTTCTCTTTTGCTGTTAAAGTTCCAATGTGGCCTTTTCATACATGGTTACCTGATGCACATGTTCAAGCACCTACTGCAGGTTCTATTATTCTTGCTGGAATACTCCTTAAAATGGGTGGCTATGGTTTTTTAAGGTTCTCTTTACCTTTATTTCCTGAAGGAAGTATCTTTTACCAACCTTTAATTTTCTTTTTATCTTGTGTTGCAATTATTTACACTTCGCTTGTGGCATTTGCTCAACAAGATATAAAAAAATTAATTGCCTATTCTTCAGTAGCTCACATGGGTTTTGTTACAATTGGAATTTTTTGCTTTAATACACAAGGTTTAGATGGTGCTGTTTTTCAAATGATTTCTCATGGATTAATTTCAGGTGCTTTATTTTTGGCAATTGGTGTAATATATGAAAGGACTCATACTCGTGATATTAATATGTTGGGTGATTTTGCTACAACGATGCCAAAATATTCAGTCTTTTTGATGGTTTTTACTCTAGGATCTGTAGGTTTGCCTGGAACCAGCGGTTTTATCGGTGAGGTTTTGGTTTTACTTGGATCATGGAAAGTGAATCCATTAGTTGCTATGATTTCAGGTTTTAGTTTGATATTAGGAGCAATATATATGTTAAGATTTTATAAAAAAGTTTCGTTTGGAGTTTCTGAAAATAAAGAAAAATATGAGATTTTTGATACTAATATTAGAGAGATATTAACTTTTATTCCATTGGCAATACTAATACTATTATTAGGTTTTTTTCCAAATATAGTTTTAAATTTTTTAAAAGTTCCACATTTTTTAATTTTAGAGTCTTTTAAGTAAAAGGATTTTTTGCAATGATACCAAAAACTATTTTAGAAAATATATCCTTGAATTTAGGTATTGATAATATGTATTTAGCAATGCCTGAAATTTTTATTTTTTGTTCTACTTTAATTTTAATGTTACTAGATATTTTTTTCTTTAAAGAAAAGAGTTTTAAAAATACTAATAAATTTGGAATAAGTATAATTTTGTTATCATTCATTTTAACTCTTTTTTTACCCACTAATGGTGTAGGATTTAACAATTTATATATTGTAAATGAGCTTTCTATATTTTTTAAACTTTTGATTTTGTCTTCTATACTATTTGTATTTTTATTAACCTATAACAAAGCTGAATTTGAAGGAATTAAATTTTCTGAACTTAATTTTCTATTGTTATTATCTACATGTGGGATGTTAGTTCTTGTATCTTCAAACAATTTCTTAACATTTTTTTTGGCCTTAGAATTACAAGCTCTTCCAATTTATGTAATTTGTGCATTAAGAAGAAATAATATAAAATCAGCAGAAGCTTCACTTAAATATTTTTTGTTAGGGGCATTATCAAGCGGATTTATTCTTTTTGGAATTTCTCTAATATATGGCTTCGTTGGAAGCATATCATTTGAATACCTATCAAATATAACTTTTAATAATAATATTGGGATAAATTGCGGAATAATATTCATACTGGCTGGCATAGCATTTAAAATTTCTTCAGCTCCATTCCATATGTGGGCTCCAGATGTTTATGAAGGAACCCCATCTCCAATAACTTTCTTTATTGCTACAGCCCCTAAAATTTCAATTATAGGTATATTGATTTATCTGGTTTTTAAAGTTTTTCAAAATATTAATGAGAATTTATCTGACCTATTGATTGTTTTATCAATTTCATCAATGTTAATAGGTTCTATTGGTGCAATAGTACAAAAAAATTTAAAAAGGCTTATAGCATATTCAAGTATAGCAAATATGGGATTTATTCTAGTTGGTATGGTTACTTTTTCTGAAAAGGGGCTTCAAGCGATAATTTATTATTTGATAATTTATTTGTTTCTTTTAATTGGTGTTTTTGGAATTATTTTAAGTTTACAAAAGGATGATAAGCCTATTGAGCTTATATCTGATCTGAAAGGTTTATATAATAATCATCCCTTTATTTCAATTTGTTTGCTAATTTTTATGTTTTCTCTTGCAGGTATTCCTCCCTTATCTGGTTTTTTTGGAAAATGGTTAATTTTCTTTGCAGCTATTGATAATCAATTTTATGTATTAGCTATTTTAGGTGTTTTATTTTCGGTCATCTCAGCCTTTTACTATCTTAAGATTATAAGATTCATGTTTTTTGAGAATACTGATGTACCTTTGGTTGTAGTGAATACNAAGGAAACACGTTTTTTAATATATATTTCTTTATTTATAAGTGTATTATTTTTTATTTTATTTCCAGTTATGGATTACTTTATTTTAAATATAAAAATTTANAATTATGGTANATATAAATTTAAAGGTAATAGANGAGTGTGATAGCACAAATACTTATTTGGTTAATCTTGGAAAAAAAGGTTATCCAGAGGGTTNCTCTATTTTAACCTTAAATCAAAAATCAGGTAAAGGNACTAAAATGAAGAAATGGGTTTCTATTCCTGGTAATTTATTTTTATCAACATTGATTAGACCTTATGTAAATAAACAAAAATGGAGCCAGATGTCTATAATTTTTGGTTGGAGTTTATTTGAATATTTGTTGTCAATAGGAGTGGATAAGAAAGTTTTAAGTATAAAATGGCCAAATGATGTAATGATAAATTCAAAAAAAGTTGCAGGTATACTTGTTGAAACATTTGACAATTTTTGTGTTATTGGTACTGGAATAAANATTAATTCCAATCCAAGTAAAAAACAAATTGGAATTGATGCAACAAGCATAAGTGATATTATTGATACAAAAGAATTTATATTATATGATATATCATTAGATTTACTGAATATTTTTTATAAAAATTATAAAATTTGGTTAAATTATTTTTTAAANCCTTTTTTAAATAGAATTAATTCATATCTAGCTTATAAAAATAATATAATATCTTTTATGCATAACAATTTGCGTAAATCAGGCAAATTAATAGGAATAAATCCAGAAGGGCAATTAAAAATTTTGCTACACAACAACAAATATGTTTTTTTGACATCAAGTGAATCAATTGTATACTCAGGCATAGAATGTTTTTAGTTATTGATATTGGCAATACAAATACTGTTTTCGCGACATATATGTCATCCAATAAGAATTTNAANCTATTATTTTCNTTTAGAGTNTCAACAAATTTGAANAGAACCTCAGATGAGTACTCTTTTTTAATAAATCATAGTTTCAATATGCATAATTTTAACCTGTCAGAATTATCCGGTGTAAGTATTGCATCTGTTGTTCCCGAAGTTATGAATAATATTGAAGTATATGTAAAAAATACTCTAAAAGTTCCTTTACNAACTATAGATTTTAATAAATTAGAAATTGACATTAATATAGAAAATCCCATAGAGGCTGGTCAGGATAGATTAATAAACGCGTATGCTATTAAAAAAATGAAATTAGACCCTGCAATTATTATTGATTTTGGTACAGCAACGACTTTCGATGTAGTAGGTAAAGGAGGAGCATATTTAGGTGGTATNATAGCACCAGGNATAAATTTATCTGTTGAATCATTATATAAAGCGACTTCTAGATTACCTAAAGTTTCTNTTAAAACTCTTAAAAATGAAAAAGAAACTCTTGTTGGAAAAAATACAATATCAGCCATTGAATCTGGAGTCTTTTGGGGATATGTATGTATGATAGACGGNNTAATTCAAAAGTTAAAAAAATACCATAAAAATTCCAAGATAATAGCAACAGGTGGTTTGAGCCAGATTTTTAAAAATAATATCANATCAATAGATATTATAGAACAACAATTAACAATTAAAGGNTTAGCATACTTTTATTTGTCTCAAGAGAAAAAATATGAAATTTAAAAAAGATAATTTAACGCTTATTCCAGTTGGGGGTTCAGAACAAATTGGTATGAATGCTAATTTGTATCAATTTAATGAAAAATGGATTTTAGTTGATCTTGGTATTGCTTTTCCCGATGAAACTCAAGTTGGCGTTGATATACTTCTTCCTGATTTTGAATTTATTAAAAAAATTAAAAATAAACTTGTAGGAATATTTTTAACACATGCTCATGAAGATCATTATGGTGCATTACAGTATTTTATAAATGATATTGATTGTCCTATTTGGGGATCTGAATTTACATTAGCAATGTTAAGAAGGAAATTATCAGAAAATGGTTTTAACAAGAAATTAATCTTAAAAAAATATCCTAAAAAAACAAATATTGTTGTAAATGAGTTTGAAATCACTTCAATTCAAAATTCTCATTCAATACCTCAGTCAGTGAGTTTATTAATTAAAACAAAAAATAATATTGTTTTTCATACTGGTGATTGGAAGTTTAAGGGTTCTAAAAATTTGAGAGAAAAGCCTTTTGTTGATAGATTAAAATTTTTACAAAAATCTAAAATAACCTCAATTATAAGCGATTCTACTAATGCTCTAATTGAGGGGGTTACGCCATCTGAAGACTATGCTTCAAAAGGACTTAATAAGCTTATTAGCAAAAATAGAGGATTAACTATTGTAACATGTTTCTCATCTAATATAAGTAGAATTAAGTCAATTTTAGATATTGCAAAATCAAATGAAAAAAAAGTTTGTATCTTGGGCAGAGCTATAAAAAGATCAGTGGATGCAGCAATTGAAGTTGGTTACATAGAAAAAAAATATAATTTTTTTTCTATTAATGATTTAGATAAATTTGATAAGGAAAATTTTCTTATATTAAGTTCTGGTTCTCAAGGTGAACAAAATTCATCATTAACTAGAATTGCATTTGGGAAAGTGGATAAAATTAGATTAGATGAACAAGATACCGTAATTTTTTCTTCCAAAAAAATTCCTGGTAACGAAAGAAAAATTTCAAAAGTTGAGCAAATGTTTGTTGAAAAAAACGTAAATATTTTTAATGAAGAAAACAATAATTCCATACATGTATCTGGACACCCTTGCAGGGATGAGATTTTAGAAATGTACAAATTGTTAAAACCAAAATCAGTTATACCTGTGCATGGAAACAGAATGCAATTAGAAGGTAATGCAAATATAGCAAGAGATTGCAAAGTAAAAAATATTTATATTCCAAAAAATGGTGATGTTATTGAGTTTCAAAATGATAGCCCGAAATGTATCAATAATATTGAGATGGACACAAAAGTTTTTGACGGTGAAAATGTTGTTTCTCTAAAAGATGAAAAGTATTCAATAAGAAAACAAGCTCTATGGAATGGAATTATAATGGCTTCTGTTGTTTTGAATAATAAAGGAGAATTAATTACAGTGCCACAGTTATCTGAAATGGGTATTTCTAAAACTAATAAAATGAATAATACATTACTTGAGATTAGTTTAAAAATTGAAGACTCTATTGAAAATTTAAATAATATTAAGACAATTGATGATGAAGACCTAAGTGATATTTTAAAAAAAATTATTCAAAAAGAAATTAAATTAGCTTTTTCAATTAGACCTATTGTAAATATTCATATTAATAGAATTCAATGAGTATTGTTTCATTATTTGTTGTTATCTTTTTATTGTGGTTAATATTTTTTTTTATATTTTTGCCAATTGGATTAGAAATACCAAGTAATCATGTTTATGGCCATGCAAATTCATCGCCTAATAAAACGTTTTTACTTTTAAAACTTGTAGCTTCTTTTGTTGTTTCATTAATTTTTTCATTAATATATTATTTTTTTTATAAGTTTTTAATTTTAATAATGTTTAAATTATTAAATTATGTTAAAAAATAATTGATTATTTAATATGAAAAAAAACATTTTTATATCTTGTGACCATGGTGGTTTTTATTTAAAAGAACAGATAATTCAATATCTTTTAAAAAAATCGTTTAAGATAATTGACCTTGGAACAAAAACTCCATCTTCAGTAGATTATCCTGATTATTCAGAAGTATTGGTTAATGAAATTAAAAATAATTTAAATTACTTAGGTATATTACTCTGTGGTACCGGTATTGGCATGTCAATAGCTGCAAATAGATATGCTCATATTAGGGCTGCTTTATGTACAGATGAAGATATGGCTAAATTAAGTAGACAACACAACGATGCAAATGTTTTAGTTTTAGGTGGAAGAACAACATCTTTAAATTCTGCAAAAAAAATAATTGATGCCTTTATCACAACTGAATTTGAAAAAGGAAGGCATATACAAAGGTTAAAAAAAATTAGTTGAGAGAAAAAATGAACGAACAAAAAAAAATTTTATTTTATGAAGAAGGCTTTTTTGAAAAAAATATTGAAGAATATGATCCTATTTTAAGTTCTTATTTGGATGAAGAAAAAAAAAGACAGCAAGATCAAATTGAAATGATTGCTTCAGAAAACTTTGTTTCAAAAGCTGTATTACAAGCACAGGGTTCTGTGCTTACAAATAAATATGCTGAAGGGTACCCTGGTAAAAGATATTATGGTGGATGTGATGTTGTTGATAAAGTTGAAAATTTAGCAATTGATAGGGCTAGGAAATTATTTGATGTTAAATTTGTAAATGTTCAGCCTCATTCTGGAGCTCAAGCAAATCAAGCTGTATTTCTAGCACTTCTTAAGCCAGGTGATACAATTTTAGGAATGAGTTTAGATGCTGGTGGACATTTAACTCATGGCGCTAAACCAAATTTGTCAGGTAAATGGTTTAATTCTATCCAATATGGATTAAATAAAAGTGACTCATTAATAAATTTTAATGAAGTCGAAAATTTATGTAAATTACATAAACCAAAAATAATAATTGCTGGGGGATCAGCATACTCAAGATTTATAGACTTTAAGAGATTTAGAGATATTTCAGATAAATATAATTGTTTATTATTAGTTGATATGGCTCATTTTTCGGGTTTAGTAGCTGGAAAAGTTCATCCAAGTCCTATACCTTATGCAGACATAGTCACAACCACAACGCATAAAACTCTAAGATCTGGAAGAGGTGGAATGATTATGACAAATAATGATGAATTATTTAAAAAAATTAATTCTGCTGTTTTTCCTGGTCTTCAAGGCGGTCCTTTAATGCATGTAATTGCTGGAAAAGCAGCAGGTTTTGGAGAAGCGTTGAAAGATGAATTTAAAAATTATACTGCAAATATTGTAAAAAATGCAAAAGCATTATCTAATACTCTTACTCAAAGAGGGATTAATATAGTCTCAGGTGGTACAGATAATCATATTGTTTTAGTAGATCTTAGAAATAAAGGAATTACTGGTTTGATTTGTGAAGAAGCTTTAGAAAGAGCAGGCATCACTTGTAATAAAAATGGTATCCCTTTTGATACTACACCGCCATCTATCACATCAGGAATACGATTAGGGACATCTGCAGCAACTACAAGAGGTTTAATAGAAGAAGATTTTATTATCCTAGGTAACCTTATTGCAGATATTATTTCTAATTTTAAAGACAATATTCCTGATATAAAAACTGAACGAGTTGTTAAAAGTAAAATAGTTAATATTTGTAAAAAATACCCTATTTATTAAAATAAAATTGGAGATTATTTATGCGATGTCCATTTTGTGGAACAGATGAAACACAGGTTAAAGATTCAAGAGCAAGTGAAGATGGAGCTTCTATTAGAAGAAGGAGACTTTGTTCAAGCTGTGGTTCAAGGTTCACAACATTTGAAAGAATACAATTGAGAGAACTTGTTGTTGTTAAGCGAACTGGGAAAAAAGCTATTTTTGATAGAGAAAAAATTGTTAAATCTATGGAGATTGCTCTAAGAAAAAGAAAAGTTGACTCTGAAGTAGTTGAAAGAGCTCAAAATGGAATAGTTAGACAACTAGAATCTTCTGGTGAAGCAGAAATTGCATCAGATTTAATTGGAGAACTAGTTATGAATGCTCTCGGTCAAATTGATCATGTTGCCTATATAAGATATGCATCTGTATATAGAAACTTTAGAGAGGCTAGTGATTTTGGAAAATTTGTTAAAGATCAAATTGAAGATGTTTGATTATTAATTTAATTGTGGATATTTTTTTAAAAAAATTTTATATGAGGCAAGCGTTTCTTGAAGCACATAGAGCCCTTGGTACAACTGGAAAAAATCCAAATGTAGGATGTGTTTTAATTAAGAATAATAAAGTCATTGGTCGAGCTAGAACTTCTCCAGGTGGACGACCTCACGCAGAAGAAAATTTAATATCTAATTTATCTAAAAAACAATTAAAAGATTCTACTTTATTTGTAACACTAGAACCATGTGCTCATGTAGGAAAAAGTGGAAAATCATGTGCAGATCTAATTTCAGTTTCAGGGATTAAAGAAGTATTTGTAAGTAACCTTGATCCTGATAGACGAACATCTGGTAAAGGTTTAAAAATTTTAAAGGACTCTAAAATCAATACTCATTCTAATTTTTTAAAAGAAGAGGGGATTGATTTGAACATTGGATATTTTAAAAATTTTTATTTAAAAAGGCCATTTGTTACACTTAAAGTGGCTATGAGCCTTGATGGAAAAATTGCACTTAACAATAAAAAGTCTAAGTGGATTAGTAATAAAATATCTAGAAGTTTTAGTCATATGTTAAGATCACAATCTGATGCTATAATGACATCAAGTAATACAATTTTAAATGATAACTCTTTGCTCACCTGTCGATTAAATGGNCTTGAAAATTTTAGTCCAATAAAAATTNTAATAGATAGGCGTTTAAAATTGAATAAAAAACTGTTAATTTTTAAAAAGTCTTCAAATAAAAATACAATAGTTTACTTTGATTCTAGTCTTGTTAATAACTCTACAACTTATCCAAATAACNTGGATTTAGTAGATTTAAAAACAATAAACAAAAAAAATGAAAATATATTTAAAGTAATATTGAATGATTTATCGAAAAGAAAAATTAAAAACTTGTTGATTGAGAGTGGTCCTAAAATTTGTACAGAAATGTTAAAAGACNGTCTAATTGATCAAATTGCTTTTTTTAGAAGTAATAAAATCATTGGTAATGATGGAGTCCCTTTTGTAAATCATTTAGAATTAAAAGATATNTCTGATATTATAGACNNTAAACTTGTTGAGTTAAANAAATTTGGCAATGATTATTTTGAACTAAGGAGGTTATAGTAAACAAATGTTTTCNGGTATAATTGCAGCTTTAGGAATNGTTAAAAAAATTACTTTTTCTAATATCTATTCAATAGATATTGAAATTAAAAAAATTACTTTAGATGAATTTGAAGATTTAAATAATCCTATTAAAATTGGTTCATCAATAGCGTGTTCAGGTGTTTGTTTAACTGTAAAAGATAGAAAGAATAAAATTCTTACTTTTGATGTAAGTCAAGAAACNATGAGAAAGACAAATTTATCTGAATGGANAGAAGGTAAAATCGTTAATTTAGAAAGAGCATTAAAAGTGGGCGATGAAATTGGGGGACATTATGTCTCTGNACATGTTGACACTATACTTAAAGTTCAAAAAATTCAACAAGAGCAAGGGTCAAATATTTTATTTATTAAGTTAAATAAAGAAATTTCTCCTTTTATTGCTTCAAAAGGNTCTATCACATTAGAAGGTATTTCATTAACAGTAAATGATGTTACTGACGATTTTTTTAANGTAAATATAATACCTTTTACTTGGAACAATACNAATTTATTTTATATTAANGNCAATGAATNTCTTAATGTTGAAATTGATTTACTAGCNAGATATTTGGTTAATTATCAAAAAAGAAAGTTTAATGAAGATGAAAATATCAAAAATTGAAGATATTATAAAGGATGCTTCTCAGGGAAAAGTATTTATACTTATTGACGATGAAAATAGAGAAAATGAAGGAGATCTATGTGTTTTAGGAGATTTTGTAAATCCTAAAGTAATTAATTTTATGGCTAAATATGGTAGAGGTTTGATCTGTTTAGCAATTACTAAACAACAGTCTGATAAACTTGGACTTAGTCTAATGGAAAGGAAAAATGAATCTAGATATGATACAGCTTTTACACAATCAATTGAAGCTAGCCAAGGCGTAACAACGGGTATTTCTGCTTCAGATAGATCAATTACAATTAAAACTGCAATTAATGAACAAAATGATGAAAATCATATATCTACTCCAGGACATGTTTTTCCGATTATTGCTAGAGATGGTGGTACATTGATTAGAGCAGGCCATACAGAGGCAATAGTAGATATTGCAAAAATTTGTGGTTTAAATCCATCTGGTGTNATTTGTGAGATTATGAAAGATAATGGNGAAATGGCNAGATTGCCTGATTTAAAAATCTTTGCAAAACAACATAAATTAAAAATTGGNACAATNGCAGATTTAATTTCTTATAGAAGAAAAAATGAAAATTTATTAGTTAGAAACTTTGAAAAACCCTTTAAAAGTACNACAACGGGATTATGGAGAATTATAATCTATAAAAGTTTAATTGACGAAATTGAACATATTGCACTTATTAAAGGTGTTATTACAAGTAATGATACTACTATGGTCAGAGTTCATTCATTTAATTTTATATATGATGTCATAGAAGATTTAAATAATGGTGACCGAAATAATTCAATATACAAAGCTATGAAAAAAATTAATGGTAATAAAAATGGAGTAATTATAATAATCAATGATTCGTANAAAGAGTTTATTACAAAAAAATTAAAAATGAGCTCAGAAAATGAAATTAATGATAAAATGAATCTACGACAATACGGTGTTGGTGCACAAATACTTTCTGATCTAGGAGTAAAAAAAATGATATTATTATCTAANTCTAAAAAAAATGCTGCTGGATTAAAAGGTTTNGGACTATCCATCACTGACTGGGAGAAATTAGATTGACTAATTTTAAAGTATTAATAGTTATTTCAAAATATTATAAAGAAATTTCTGATAATTTATTAAATTCAGCTATTGCCTTTATTCAAAATAAAAATGTTAATTTTGATATTTTAGAAGTTCCTGGCGCATTAGAAATTCCACAAGCAATTAATCTTCAAGTTAAAAATATGAATTCTTCGGAATTTAATTATGATGGTTATATAGCCTTGGGCTGTGTAATTAGAGGGGAAACATACCATTTTGAAATTGTAAGTAATGAATCAAATAGAGCTTTAATGAATGTTGCAATAAATAACCGAATTCCTATTGGAAATGGTATTATTACAACTTATAATTACGATCAAGCATTAAAACGATCTTTTGAAAAAGGACATGAAGCCTCAAAAGCCTGTCTAGAATTAATAAAAATTCATAATACTACAAATTCTTTGGATCAAGTTTGATTAATAATACTAGGCATAAATCAATAAGAAAAAAAACAGCATCTAGGATTGCTGCGATACAAATTTTGTACATTAACAATTTTAATGATCAAACTTTAAAAGAATCTAGTTTAATTTTTAAAAATAATTATAAAAAATTTTTACTCGAAAAATTAGATATAAAAGATTTAGATATAAATTTATTAGATAATTTATTGACGAATTTTAACAAAAACAAAAATACGCTTGATAATATAATTGAAAAAAACTTGTCTGATGATTGGAAGATTGCAAGATT
The DNA here is from genome assembly GCA_002691795.1 of SAR116 cluster bacterium. Taxonomy (GTDB): domain Bacteria; phylum Pseudomonadota; class Alphaproteobacteria; order Puniceispirillales; family Marisalimonadaceae; genus TMED54. The sequence goes on along the minus strand of NZIY01000063.1, from coordinate 397 downwards.
AGGTGTAAATGAGTTAAACATACTTCGGCTTTCTGTTTTTGAACTTAAAGTATTTAAAAAGTTTGATGAGAAAACTATAATTAATGAATATGTTAGTTTGTTTAATAACTTTTGTGGAAATCCCGATTTTGCTAATGGTTTTCTTAATAAAATTTTAAATAGCGATTAACTTTAATGGATGAGTTTGAATTAATAAATACGTATTTCGTTCCACTTTCTTCTAGTGAAAGCCAATTTTTAAAAAATGATGGTGGTGTATTCAAACCAAAAAGTAATTTAGAATATGTCGTTTCTACAGACACTATTATTGAATCAATTCATTTTAAAGGGGATGAATCTCCTGACATGATAGCAAAAAAAGCACTTAGAACAAATTTATCAGATTTAGCTGCAATGG
>NZIY01000062.1 GCA_002691795.1 SAR116 cluster bacterium | reverse complement strand
TTTGGCCAAAAGTCTAAAAGATTTATTTAATTCAGATTTGCCTATTAATGTGATAGGTACCAGACATGGTGAAAAGTTATATGAAACTTTAGTATCTAGAGAAGAAATGGCACGTACTAGTAATTTAGAAAATTATTATAGCATTCACGCTGATAGTAGAAACCTTAATTATGACAATTATTTTTTAAAAGGCCAAAAAGATGTTTCTAAATTAGGAGATTATACCTCACATAATACTTATCAAATGCAAATAAATGAAGTAAAAAAATTACTTAAAAGTTTAGATTTTATTAAGAAAGAAATTCAATAAAATGTATAAAGTTATGACCATAGTAGGTACTCGTCCTGAGCTTATTAAAATGTGTAGAGTTATAGCTGAATTTGACAAACATACTGAACATGTTTTAGTTCATACTGGTCAAAATTATGACTATGAGCTAAATGAGGTTTTTTTTAAGGATTTAAGCATTAGAAAGCCAAATTATTTTTTAAATTCAGGTGGTGTAAATTCTGCTGATACAATCGGTAATGTGATAAAGGAAACAGATAAAGTTTTAAAAAAAGAAAAACCAGATGCAGTATTATTATATGGAGATACAAACTCGTGTTTGTCAGTTATCTCAGCAAAAAGGAACAAAATTCCAGTGTTTCATATGGAGGCTGGGAACAGATGTTTTGATGAGAGAGTTCCTGAAGAAATAAATAGAAAAATCGTAGATCATTTAAGTGATATCAACTTAGTTTTAACTGAACATGCAAGAAGATACTTAATAAGAGAAGGTATATCTCAAGAAAAAATTTTTAAAACAGGATCTCATATTCCAGAGGTTTTAGACTTTTATAAAAAAAAAATTTCTAATTGTCGAATTCTAGATAAATTAAATTTAATTAAAAATCAGTATTTTGTTGTAAGTATGCATCGTGAGGAAAATGTTGATCATAAAAATAACTTAGCTGAAATCTTGAATTCATTGAAAGAAATTGCTACTAAATTTCAAAAACAAATAATTGTATCAACTCATCCTAGAACAGAAAAAAGACTAAAAGATTTTGATTTACAAAGAGAAACTAAATACATTAATTTTTTAAAGCCTCTGGGATTTTTTGATTATATTAATCTTCAAATGAATGCCAAATTAGTTATATCTGACAGTGGAACAATAACTGAAGAAGCGTCTATTTTAAATTTTCCAGCTATAACTATAAGAAATGTTCATGAAAGACCAGAAGGTTTTGATAAAGGTACATTAATTATGACAGGTCTAAATCATAAATTAATACTAATGTCTATTGATATTATGTTGTCTCAACATGATTACAATAAATCAAAACTTATAGATGATTATAATGAAAAAAATGTTTCACAAAAATTACTTAAAATAGTACTCAGTTATATAGATTATGTTAAAAAAAATACTTGGAAAATAAATCTCTAACAAATTTACATTATTTGTTTAGTTGGATATATGGGTGTTTAAGTAGATCTTTTAATCTAACCAAATCATTTTCAATACAACAAAGCTCTAATTCTTTAATCAATTTCTTATACTCAGGAAGCAACATATTTTTTTCATTCACTGAGAAAATTCTAGGATGTATCGTTTTAATTGGATGGTTTTCAAACATTAACTCTTCATATAGCTTTTCACCTCTTTTTAATCCTGTAATTTTTATCTTTATGTTTTTTCTTTTTTTATAAGTTGAATTTTCTCTATTTTCATCAAGAAAAGGTGTAAAACCTTTTAAAAAAATCATTTTTTTAGCTAATTCTAATATTTTTATTGGCTTGCCCATGTCTAAGATAAATATATCGTTTCCTTTAGCAAGTGACATACTCTGAATGACTAATTGGGCAGCTTCTTGAATAGTCATAAAAAATCTAGTAACTGTTTTGTTGGTTACAGTTAAAGGGCCTCCAGTTTTTATTTGTTCCTCAAACTTTGGTATAACTGAACCTGATGATCCCATAACATTTCCAAATCTGACTATTGAAAATTTGGTCTTTTTTACATTGGCTTTATATGATTGGCAGATTAGTTCAGAAACTCTTTTTGTTGCTCCCATGAAATTAGTTGGTCTAACTGCTTTGTCACTAGATACAAGTATAAAATTCTTTACATTGTATTTATAAGAAACATTACAAATGAATTCAGTACCTAAAATATTATTTTTAACAGATTCAAAAATATTTTTTTCCACTAAATCAACATGTTTATAAGCAGCAGCATGAAAAACTATTGAAATCTGATTTTCTTTGAATGTTGTATCTAATAAATTATAATTCTGTATAGATCCAAGTATTGGTTGAATTATAATCTTGGAGTGATTAAAATTAGGTTTAGATTTAATTTCTTCATAAATTTTGTATAATAAAAATTCTGAATGATCGAATAAGATTATTTTGCGAGGAGAAAAGTTTATTATTTCTCTGCAAATTTCACTTCCTATAGAACCCCCAGAACCACTAACAAATATAACTTTATTAAAAACATTTTTTTTCATAAGTTCTAAGTCAGGCTTTATAGGTTTTCTATTCAACAGATCTTCAATTGTTACTTCCTTAATTAGTTTAGAATTTTCTGAAAAATCAAATAATGATGATGGGTCTAGAACGGATTTAATTTCAAGAGGATAATTATCTGGTTCATCAATAATATATTTTTTAATTTTACTTAGCGGTGTTTCAGAAGTAATTAAAAGTGTTTCAATTTTATACTTTGATAGAAGATTTAAATTTTTCTTAAATGAATACACTTTTAATCCATTAATTTCAGACCCAATGATTGTTTTATCTTCTTCAAAAAATAAAATAGGGTTATAAATCGAACTTTGATACAGGATACTTAATAGTTCTCTTCCTTCTCTTTTAGCGCCAAATACTGCAACATTTTTTCTTTTTTTATGATTTAAGTTATTATATATTAACTTTATTAAAACTCTTAAACCTCCAATCATAATAAAACTTAAAATTAAAAAAATAAAAGGAACTGTTCTAGGTATGGAAAAAAAGGAGATGTTTGACAAAATTATTAACAGAAATGACAATACAAAAGTACATTTAAATATTGTTTTAATAAAATTTCCAGAAATAAATCTTATTACAGGGATATAAAGTTCAAAATACAAATTAGATAAAATACAAACAGGTATGATTAACAAAAAACTTATTAAAAAATTTTGATCATTTAAAAAATAGTAAGAGTCTAATCTTAGGTTCATCGAAATTATAAGACTTATTAAAATAATAAAAACATCTAAACTAATAATAATAGATTTTTTAAATTTACGATTTAGATTAAATAAATTATTAAAAAAATTGAGTATCATAGTGTAATTTTATAAGTTTTTTCAGTTAATATATTATGTAAAGATTATATATGAAAGAAAAATAAATTAGTTTATTTTTTATATTAAATCGTCATTATTTATATGTTATGAAACCAAAATGTTCAGAGTATAAAAATAAGTTTTACAAAAAATCAGTGTGTATTATTAGTGATTGTTTTATACCAACAAGAAATTCTGCATCTGGAATGATATACAATTTGTCAAGATCTCTTCTGAAAGAAGGTGCTTTAGTTACCTGCATTCATTCAGGGCAAAACCCTGAAAAAAAACAATCACATTTTAAGAATTACGATATAAGTGGAATAAACTTTATTACAACAAATTTTTTAGATTCTTTTAGAAATAAAAATATAGTGTCGAGATTTTTCTTTGAAATATGTTTATCTCTAATTTTATCAATAAAAGTAATTAGATTTTATAAACAATTACAGAACAATGATTTAGTTATTTGGTATGGACCATCAGCTTTTTTATGGTTACCTACTTTTTTAATAAAAAAAATATCTAATGCTCCAACTTACTATATCTTAAGAGATATTTTCCCTGATTGGTTAAGATCAATAGGATTAATAAAAAATAATACTTTATTTAAAATTCTTCATTTTTTGTCTTATCCTCAATATTTAATTCCTAATAAAATTGGAGTAGAGTCTCCAGAAAATTTAAAATTATTAAAACAGAAATTGAGAAAAAAAAGTCAGTTAGAAGTTTTATATAATTGGCCAAGTATAAATTCAAAAGAACTCTTTATTTTGAAAAAAAGAAAAGAATACTCAAAAATTAGAGCGGTATATACCGGTAATTTTGGTAGTGCTCAAGATGCAAATAACGTATTAAAATTCTTGAATAAGTTTACAGATAATAAAATATTAGAAATACTTTTTTATTCTAAAAATATTTATCCCAAATTAGATAAAATTAACTATGTTTCTTTTAAAAAAACTGTTCAAGAAAATGAATTGCCAAATATATTTCATTCTTCAAATTGTGGTATTGTTTCTCTTAATAGAAACTTATTTTCAAGTAATATTCCTGGAAAATTTGTAAGTTATACTCAATTTGGCTTACCAATTCTATGCTTTGCAAATAAAAAATCTAAAATTAGTAGGCTGATAAATGAAAATGAATGTGGTATTGTTATTGATTATAAAGATGATATAGGTATCAATATAGAAAAAATAAAAAGTTTCTGTAAAAAAATAAAAAGTAACAATAATATATATTCAAAAAACTCAAAGATTCTCCATGAGAAATTATTCGATATTATTCAAGTAAAAAAACAAATAGGAAGTTTGTTTGATGATATTTAATTCTTTTTCATTATCTATAACAATATGTATTTTTATAATGTTAATATCACTTTTTTGTATAAAACTTATTCAATATAAAATTTCTTGGATTGTCGGGGAGTGTGAATTTAATGAAAAATCCTCTGTATATCATCAAAAAATGTTAAAAGGTCTTGGTATTGTATACCCTTTAGCGATAATTCCAATTTTATTTTTTTATGATAATATTTTAAATATTTATGATTATTTCATGTTATTTTCATTATCTGTTATTGGATTAATGGATGATAAATTTAATTTAAATTTTAAGATTAAAATCTTATTTTTTCTTCTAATATCTTTTGTTTTTAATTTTATTTCTTCTCAAGAAGAAATTCATATTGGATATTTTATTTTAAAAACATTTTATTTTGTTTTTTTAATTATATTTTTTAATCAAATTGATGGCATTAATGGATTGGCTGTTATGACGTTTATAATTTGCTACTTTTTTATTACAATTTTAAGCGGTAATTTAATTTTATTTCTTCCACTAATATGTTGTACTTTACCTTATTTATTTTTTAATTTTCGCGGGAAAGTTGGGTTTCAAGGTGATTCTGGCTCGTATTTTTTAGCTGGTATAATATACATCATATTATTAAAAAATAATAACCAATTTGATTACTTAATATCAGTTTTTTTTCTTTTTCCAATTTTATTGGATTTAGTAGCAACTACTCTTGTAAAAATCTTTTTTAAAGAAAATATTTTTAAAGGTCATAAAGATAACATTTATCAAAGAATAGCTTCATTAAAAAACAGTCATTTGTTTTCAACATTTTTCTTTAATTTTATTCAAATAATCCAATCATTAATAGTTGTTTATTTAATTTTGAACTATAGTTCTACTGTATTTGCTATTTATTTTGGTTTTATGTCGGCTTTTATTTTTATAATTTTTATATTTTTTTCGATTAAAATTCATAGTAATAAAGTTTTAAAAATTGAATAATGAAAATTAATAATAACCATTATTATTGTGTCATAGGTATCGGAAATCATGCTGATTCAAAATTAATTCCTAGCCTAGAAAAAAGTGGGAAAAAGATAATTGGGTTGGTTTCTAGGTCTAATAATTCCTATATAAGGAAATATAAAAGATATAGAAATATTGATCAGGCAATTATTAATCTTCCTAAAAATACAGTGTTCGTAGTGAGTACTCCCCCAAATACTCATTATTACTTTATCAAAAAACTTTTAAAAAAAAATAAAAATTTAATTATTGAAAAACCTATATTTACAAGTCTAAATCAAATAAAATCATGTAAAAAATTTTATTTTAGTAAAAATAACACTATATTTATCAAAGAAGCATTTATGTATAGGTATACATTAATGTATAAAAAATCAATTTCATTTATTAAAAATGAGTTTAACAAAATAGAAACAATTATGTGTAATTTTGTTTTACCTTCAAATCCCCCAAACTCATTTAGAGATCAAAAAACATTAGACTCCTCCTGTTTGTATGATATTGGAAGTTATATTTTTGATTTTTTTGTTTCGTTAGATGTAAAGATATCTTCCTTAGATATTGTAGAGGCGAATTTTTATAATAGTAAGTTGTTGAATTTATCTTTTTCATTTAAATTAGGTCACATAAAAGTATATTCTAAAATTGGTATTGGAAATAAATATACCAATAGTTTAATTACAAAAACTTTTTCAGGANAGGAAATTGAGTTTTCAANTTTTTTTTANGGGAGGNCTAGTAAAAAAATAATTAAAAATATAAGTGAAAATACAAAATTTGTTTTTTATGATAAAAATTCATTTACCAAAATGTTTAGAGAAAATGATAAAATGAAATGCCTTTATAAGCCGAGAGAATATTACAAACTTTATAAGATTAATAAAATTCTTTTAGAGCTAAGCAATAAATTGAGTTATTAAAACAATGTCTAATAAATTACCAACAGAATCAAAAATATTTACTAATTTAAAAAGAAGTGTAGACGATAGAGGNCAGATTATGTCTATAGTTGATANTTCTGTTCAAAATGTATCAATTATTCATTGTTATGAGAATACAATTAGATCAAATCATTATCATAAAATAGATTTCCACTTCATGTACGTGCTGGAGGGTGAAATTGATTATTTCTATAAAAGCCTAAATGACAATATAGTAAAATACCTAAAAGTATTAAAAGGTGAAACTATTTTTACACCCAATCTTGAGATACATGCGACTTATTTTCCAATATATACAAGACTTGTTGTGAGCAGTGGGTTTCCAAGAGATCAAAAAACATATGAAGAGGATACCGTAAGAGTATCTTTTATAAATAATGAAAATGTTCATGGATATTTANAAAAATATGAAAAATCATAAAAAAATNAATTGTTGTAGACTTTGTAATAGTGAAGATTTNAANATCCAATTTAATTTTGGGAAAATTCCTCTTGGAAATAATCTTCTCTCGAGTTATCAAAAAGCAATAGATGCTGACGTTTATCCACTAGAAGTAGTAAAATGTGCTGATTGCAATCATTTTCAATTAAATTATAGTGTATCGCCTGAACTGCTTTACGCTACAAATTATACCTATTTAAGTAGTATTGGATTATCCTTTGTAAAACATATAAAAGAATATGTATTTTGGATAAGATCAACNTGTAAATTAAATAAAGACAGTTTTGTTTTTGAAATAGGCTCTAATGATGGAACATGTTTAAATGAGTTTAAAAAAATAGGCTACAAAATTTGTGGAGTAGATCCAGCAAAAATTCCGTCTAGCATTGCGAACAAAAAGGATTTATTTACTATAAATGATTTTTTTGATGATAGAGTTGTAAATCAAGTAATTGATATTTTTGGTCAGGCAGATCTAATTTCAAGTCAAAATGCTCTAGCTCACATAGATGATCTCTCAGATGTTTTTAAGAATGCTTTTAAATTACTAAAATATGAAGGCTATTTTGTTTTTGAAGTTGGTTATTTTAAAGAAGTATTAGAAAATCAATTATTTGATACAATTTATCATGAGCATTTAGATTATCACCANGGNGCACCACTTGTGAAATTCTTAAATAAAATTGGATTTTCAATATTAAATATGTCTGCAAATGGAAGCCAAGGTGGATCCTTAAGAGTTTTGTTAAAAAAAACAAATGATATTACAATTTCTAACCAAGTGTTAGAATTCTTAGATGAAGAGAGAAATTCTATACTTTTTAAAAAATATGAACTAGATAATTGGTTTTCTTATATATATAAAAATTTAGAACAGTTAAAAGAATTTGTTGTTAAAACAAAAAAAGAAGGAATTAATGTTTTGGGTTATGGTGCACCAACCAAAGCAACATTACTCATTGAAGCTAGCAATTTAAGTATTAATGATCTAGATTTTATTGTTGATGATAATGAAATAAAAGTTGGAAGATACTTACCAAAACATGGAATTGAAATTAAAAATGTTAATGAGTTAAAAAAAAATAAANATTGTTGTGTAATTATATTGGCTTGGAATTTTTCAAATGATATAATTTTGAAACTTAAAAATTTAAAATTAGATTTGTTAATTTTAGTTCCGCTACCAAAGTTTAAAATCATAAAGTTATGATAAAAAATGTAAAAAATATAGTAGTTATATCTCCTCATCCTGACGATGAAACCCTTGGATTAGGAGGAACTATNAAGAGGTTTTCTGATTTAGGAATTAATATTAATGTTTTAGTAGTAAGTGGTCATCTGCCTCCAATATATAATAAAAAAGATTTTCAAACNACAAAAATAGAAGCACTCAATGCGTTTAATGAATTAGGAGTTAAAAATTATGAATTTTTAGAGATACCTGCAACCTTTGTTAACGAAGAACATGTATCTACCCTAAACAAAAAAATTAGTTCATTCATCAATTTGCATAGGCCAGAAATGGTATTTATTCCGTTTCCTGATAGACATATTGATCATAGAGTTATTTTTGACGGTAGTGTTGTGGCATGCAGACCAATTGGAAAAAACTTTCCAAAATTTGTTTTAATGTACGAAACATTATCCGAAACTCATTGGAATGTAGCTGGTGCTGAACCAACTTTTAACCCTGACTTCTTTATAGACATTTCTCACGAAATGAAAATAAAATTAAAAGCTTTAAATTGTTATAAATCACAAGTTAAAAATAACCCCTCAAGATCTATTGATGCGGTTGAAGCTTTAGCAAAATTTAGAGGAAGTCAGAATGGATGTGAATTTTGTGAGGCATTCAAAATAGTTAGAATTGTTATTTAAATTATTAAGATAAAATTCTTTTAACTTTAGAGATTGGTCCTATTCTATTTTCTGCAGTTTTTAATTTTTCTATTTGAACACCAAGGTGATACATATTGCTATGAATTATATCTTTTTCATTTAAAGAAATAGCAACATGACCTTTCCAAAAAATTATACATCCTCTTGTTATCTTAGAAGTATCTTTAACAAAATTTGAATTAAATATTATTTGATCTTTTGTGTCTCTTGGAAAATTAATACCGCAGAATTGTAAAGATAATTGAACAAGACCTGAACAATCAATTCCATCAAATGTTTTGCCACCCCATAAATAAGGTACATTTAAAAACATCTTGGAAATTGAAACCCAATCTTTTACGTATTTATTTATACTAATTATTGATTTTTTATGAATAAAACCATATTTATTATTAACAAAAACCTCGCACCAATTATCATTTGAAGAGATCACTTCTATTTTTGAATTAAAAAATAATTTACCTATAACTAATGATTTGAAATCTGGTTTCTTAAAGATAAAACAAAATACTTTATTTACTTTATAAGTGTTTAGTTTTTCTTTTTCTAAATTATTACTATTAATCCATCCTTTATAATTATCTTCTTTTGAATGAACTAAAGACCAATTTTTATATTCTTCCAAAATGGATATTTTTTCACCATAAAGAAGTTGAGTTTCAAGAGCGGAATTATTTGAATTTTTCTTTCTTAAATCAGCGATTGGAGTAAAAATTTGAAACACTTTGTTTTACGATAATTGTTGTAATTCAAGCCACTTTTTGACATCAAAATTTGGGCAGGTTTTTTTTGTATTTTTAAAGTCTCTATGTCCACATATTTTAGCTAAAGGATATTTTTTTTTCCATTCCTTTATAAGATTTGTTAATGTATTAAATTGTTGAGTTGAGAAGTTATCTTTACCTATTAAACAAATCCCAAGACTTTCCTTATTATAACCAAAAACATGAGCTCCAGTCCAAAATTCTGGTCTTCCGTTTTCAATTTCACCATTTTTTTGTATTATTTTATGGTATCCAACACCTTCCCATCCAAAGCTTAAATGTAGCTGATGTATGTCTATTGCTGTATCATCTTCGTTTGTGTCTGAACAGTGTATAACTATATATTTCACATTTTGTTTTAAAAGTAAGTTTTTGTTTTTCATTTATTAAATATATCCTCTTGATATGATTACACCAAAAAAATGATCAATCTCGATTTTATTTTTTTTTAAATATCTATTCAATAATTCTTTTGAATATTGATTATTTTTATTTCATACAAAAAAATACTTTTTTGACTATTTTTTGCACTAAAAAAATTGATTAAAGGGATTTTGAAATTCTTCTATAAAATTACCACACATTTTTTTTAAAAGTATTTGATTAAGTTATTTCATCTTCTATTTGCCAAAAAACGTCAAAGTTAGGCTTAAATACTTTAACTTTTAAATGATTAATCTTCAAAGAGTTTGGGAATTCAATTGCTTCTTTATATTTTTTTAGTTTAACTTTTTGAGAATTTATGGGAAGTTCATAATGAAGGGCACCATTTATACTAATAAAGTTTTCTAAAGTCTCTAATTTATTATTATTATAAAAAATTTGTACAAGTGTTTGTACTGAATTAATAGTGTTAAAAACACCAGCACAGCCACATGCATTTTCTTTATCCTTAATATCATGAGGAGCAGAGTCTGTTCCCATGAAGAATTTTTGATTTTGATTAAAAGCAGCATTTAATAGAGCTTTTCTATCTTCTTCTCTTTTTAAAATAGGTAGACAATAATAATGAGGTTTTATTTTATGTTCTAGCATGTCTGTTCTATTCAAAATCAAATGATGTGGAGTGATTGATGCCTTGATTTCATTTGATGATTGATTCACAAAATCTACAGCAAATTTAGTTGTTATATGTTCTAGAGTAATTTTAAGGTTTGGAAACTTTTCATGAATTTGAATCAAATGATTTTCTATAAAAACTCTTTCTCTATCAAAAATGTCTATTTTTTTGTCATTTACTTCTCCATGAATTAGTAAAGGAATATTAAGCTTACTCATAATCTCTAACAATTTGAATATTTTAGAAATTTGTTTCACACCTTTAGAGGAATTTGTTGTTGCGCCAGCAGGGTATAATTTTGCAGCAAAGATAACGTTATTTTTTTTTGCGTCTATTAGGTCCTTAACGGTAATAGATTCATTTAGATAATATGTCATTAGTGGCTCAAAAAAAGCATTATTTCGTGAAAAATTTAATATTTGTTGTTTATAAAATAAAGCTTGTTTTATGTTTACTATTGGTTCAATTAAGTTAGGCATAACAACAGCTCTATTATATAATTTACTTGTCTCAGGAACTAATACATTGAGCCATTTACCTTCTCTAAAATGAACATGCCAGTCATCTGGTTTGACTATTTCTAAATATTTCATAAAATTTGAACTTTGTATTAAATAAATTGTATAATAATCTATTATCATTAATTATAAAATAAGTTTTACAAATGAAAATATCTTTAATCTCAACAAGTCATAGAAAAAATTCACAATCTAATAGAGTGGCTAAAATTTTAGAAACAATTATCTTAAAAAATAATAATAAAATAAATTTTTATAACTTAGACATGGGTGAAAAACAAATACCTCTATGGACGTCAGAAAAAAAACAAGATATTAAATTTTGGGAAAAAGAATTTAAAAAAATCTCATTTGAATTAGCATCATCTGACGGTTTTATATTAATTGTTCCTGAATATGGAGGGATGGCAACTCCAAACTCAAAAAACTTATTTTTGGTTTTTAATAATGGTGAATTTTTTCATAAACCTGGTCTTATTGTTTCAATAAGTAGTGGAAATGGTGGAGCCTATCCAATATCAGAGCTAAGAGCTAGTTCTTATAAAAATACTCATATTATGTGGATACCTGAAAATATAATTATAAGGAATGTTGAACAATATTTGCCAGGTAATCATGGAGAATTGATTCCAGATTGGTTGGATGATCGTATAAGTTATTCTTGTGATCTATTGACTAAATACGCGGATTATTTGAAACCAATTCAAAAATTAATAAATAGAAAGGATTTTTCAAATGGCATGTAAAATTAAAATCGAAGATGTTTTAACAAATCTAAAATCTTGGAGAAAAACTCCTGATGAAATAGATGCTGTAATAAAAGAATTTAAATTTTTAAACTTTCAAAATGCTTTCGCATTTATGACAGCAATAGCTTTAAAAGCAGAAGAAATTGGTCATCACCCTGAATGGCATAATGTTTATAATAAAGTTGTTATCACCTTAACAACTCATGATGTAAATGGATTAAGCGAAAAAGATATAAAACTAGGACAATTCATAGACAATCAATATGAAAAATAAATTACTTTGGAAACCCACTCAAGAGAAAGTTAAAAGTACTTCTCTTTATAATTTTATAGAGTATATAAATTCTCGTTATCAATTAACAATTAATAATTTTGATAAAATGCATACATGGTCAGTTGAAAATAGAGAAAATTTTTGGGATGGAATTTGGGACTTTTATAAAATTATTGGGATAAAAGGTGACAAACCATTCCTTCAGCCAAAAAACAATTTACCAGGCACCAGATTTTTTCCTAATGGAAAGCTGAATTATGCAGAAAATATGTTAAAAAAAAATAATGATCATACAGCTATAACTTTTTGGTCTGAAGATAAAATTAAGAAAAAAATAACATGGTTGGAACTTAAAAATCAGGTATCTGCTACAGCAAATTTTTTTAAGAAAAAAGGTATTAAAAGTGGTGATCGTATTGCAGCTTATTTACCAAACATGCCTGAAACAATAATTATGATGTTAGCTAGTTCTTCAATTGGAGCTATATTTTCTTCTGCATCACCTGATTTTGGGGTTGAAGGTGTTTATGATAGATTTGGACAAATTAAACCCAAAGTTTTAATTACAACGGATGGATATAATTTTAATGGTAAAGAGATTAATATTACTCAAAAAGTTGAAGAGGTTGTTAATTTATTACCAAGCATAGACAATATAATTATAGTACCTTTGTTAAATTCTAATGAGAGATATCTTTCAAATAAAGTGATATTATACGAAACTCTCTTAAAAAAATATGAAACAAAGATTTTGGAATTTCAAAAATTTGAATTGGATCACCCTTTATATATAATGTTTTCTAGTGGCACAACTGGAAAGCCCAAATGTATAGTTCATTCTGCTGGAGGTGTTTTACTAAAACATTTGGTTGAAGTTGGACTTCACTCTAATGCTTGTGAAAACAAAAACATTTTCTATTTTACAACTTGTGGTTGGATGATGTGGAATTGGCTTGTTTCTTCTCTGATGTTAAATTCAAATGTATGTTTATATGACGGCTCACCATTTTATCCTAATTCAGATATATTATGGAAGTATGCTGAAGAAGAAAAATTTAATTTCTTTGGGACATCTGCAAAATATATTGATGCCTTATCAAAGTTTAAAAATAAAATTTCTGAAAAATTTTCATTAAATAAATTAGAAACGATTGGATCAACAGGTTCACCTTTGGTTCATGAGTCTTTTGATTATGTTTATGAAAATATTAAGAAGGATGTTCACTTGGCAAGCCTATCAGGTGGAACAGATATAGTTGGTTGTTTTGTGGGAGGTAACCCAATTTCTCCGGTTTATAGAGGTGAGATACAAGGTCCAATTTTAGGTATGGATGTTCATGTATTTAATGAAGACGGAAAAACCATTAAAAATCAGCAAGGTGAACTTGTTTGTATTAAAAGTTTTCCAACAATGCCAATTAAATTTTGGAAAGATGATGGTAAAAAATATCACCAGGCTTATTTTGATAAGTATGAAAATACTTGGAACCATGGTGACTATATTCTTAAAACTGAAAACAATGGATTTATAATCTATGGGAGATCGGATGCAACTTTGAATCCAGGAGGTGTTCGAATAGGTACTGCAGAAATTTATCGACAAGTTGAAAAAATTGATGATATTTTGGAAAGCTTAGTTATAGGCCAAAATTGGAAAAATGATACAAGATTAGTTTTATTTGTCGTTTTAAGAGATCATTTGTCCTTAGATAGTAATTTAACAAAGGTAATAAAAAACAAACTTAGAACAGGTGCTTCTCCGAGGCACGTTCCTTCAATTATTGTTCAAGCACCGGAAATACCAAAAACCAAGTCTGGTAAAATAGTTGAGTTAGCTGTAAGGGATTTAATAAATGGAAAAGAGATAAAAAATATTTCGGCTTTAGCTAATCCAGAATGTTTAGATTTTTATAGAAGTTTAAGTATATAATTAAGTCTTTACTAAATTCATCTTAGGAACGTAATTAAAGGATTTTTCTTGAATAAAGATATGAAATAAAAATGCTATTATACCAAGAGTTACACTTATCCACCAAGCATTCTCATAACTCCCATAGATATCAAAAATTTTTCCTCCAGACCAAGCACCAAATAGTCCACCTAATTGATGGGATATAAAAACTATTCCACCTAGTGTTGCTAAATATTTTGGTCCCATAAAAGTAAAAACAACTCCATTTGTTAAAGGTACTGTCGCAAGCCATAGTAAACCTATGCTTGCACCAAATGCTATTGCTAAAAAGGGAGATGGAGGCAGTATTATAAATAATGTAATAACTATTGATCTTCCTAAATAAATATAAGCAAGTGAATTCTTTTTAAGAACTCTATCGCCAAGCCATCCAAAAAATAATGTTCCAACTATATTAAATAAACCTATTATGGCAAGTGACCAACCTGCTATATCAATTGAAATTCCTTTAGAAATCAAATCATTTGGCAAATGTAGTCCAATAAAAGTAACATGAAATCCACAAGTAAAAAAACCTAAGATTAATAAAATATAGTTTTTATTTGAAAAGGAAAACTTTATCACATCTTTAAAATCAAATTCTTTTTCATTTCTTTTTAGGGATTCAGGTTTATTATCAGTTTTTAATAATGGAATTAGTAAAAATAAAGTTGCAGTAACTATTGAAAGAAAAACAATTGTTGTTTGCCATCCAAAAGTTTTTATAGAAAATAATGTAGGTGCAATAAATATAAATTGTCCAAATGAAGCTGATGCAGCCGCTACACCCATAGCCATTGATTTTTTCTCAGGAGGTGCTGTTTTGCCTATAATAGCAACTATTGTGGACATTCCACCTGCCCCTAAGCCAATACCTGTTATAAGTCCAAAGTTATAAATTACAAAATTACTAGATGGATTACTTAAAATATAAACGCCTAAAGCATAACAAAAAATTCCAAATGCTAATGCCTTTTGTGGGCCAAATTTGTCAATAATCATTCCAAGCAAGAAAGCACTTATACCCCATGATACAGCTTGAATACTCATGCCTATTGAAAATGGTTCTGCGCCTGAGTTATTATATAGACTAATTGGATCTAAGAAAAAACCAAAACAATTTCTTACACCCATTATTACACATACTATTACAGAGCATACAATTAATATTAGTTTCCAATTAATAATTTCATTTTTATCCATCTTAATCGCGTCCTCTATATGGGCTAGTATTTAACACTGGTATAAACAAATCTCTAGGTTCTTTAGCTGTTTGCCAAAAAACATCAATAGGTATTCCTCCCCTTGGATACCATATTCCAGCTATTCTTAACCAGTACGGTTTAAGTAAATTTTTAAGATCATTAGCAATTGAAATTGTACAATCTTCGTGAAAAGCTCCATGATTCCTGTATCCTGTAAGGTATAATTTAAATGATTTACTTTCTACAATGAATTTATTTGGTACATAATCAATTATCAATTTTGCAAAATCAGGTTGAGAAGTTACAGGGCATATTGAAGTAAATTCAGGACATGTGAAACGGACACAATACTTGGTGTTTGAATGTGGATTGGGTTTTTTATCTAAAATAGACTTATCAGGATTTGATAAAAAACTACTTTTTTTACCTAAGCTTTTGAATTTGTCTCTATTGTATCCCATATATAATTTTTTATTAAACAAATAAATCTGATATGTTTTTTTCTAAATTTTTATAAATTTCATTTTTCCAAGAACTTATATCAATACAATTTTTTGCAGAATTTGGAAAGCATAAACCTCTAGACGAATTTATTATCCCAGAATTAAACTTATTTTTATATTTTTCATCTGGAATTAATCCAAGTTTAGCATCATTTAAGGATCCTCCTTGTGCACCATATCCAGGAATTAGAAATGGAGAATGAGGAAGTTTTTTTCTAATAGATTTAAGTTCTTTTGGAAAAGTTGCTCCAGTAACAATACCTATTGAGGATAATTTATAATTTCCAATATTTTTATTAATAATAGGCGTTAACTTATTGATTAAAACTTCATATAATTTTTTATTATTTATTGTCATTTGTTCTTGTAAATCCTTTGCACCAGGATTGCTTGTATGCACAAGGACAAACAATCCAAATTTTGGGATAAACTTTTCAAAAGCATTTAAAGTTTCAATCCCAAGCCATGGATTTAATGTTATAGCATCACACGGAAAAGGAGATGATTTTGAAAAAAAAGCATTTGCATAACCATTATTTGTTGAACCAATGTCACCTCTTTTGCAATCAATAATACAAATAATATTTTTTTCTTTAATTAAGTGACATAAGTTTGAAAGTAATTTAAAACCTTCCGGTCCAAGTTGTTCAAAGAAAGCGATTTGAAATTTTATGACTGGAATTAAATCAGCTGTAGCTTCAATTAGGTTTTTGCAAAAATGATCAACAATTTTTATATTATTTTTAGAATAGGTTTCTTTTGTAATTTTAATTTTTTTTTGAAAAACTTTTGGAATTAAATCTAAATGAGGATCAATACCTAAACATAGGAAATTTCCTTTTTTTCTAATGGAGTTAAATAACCTATCTCCAAAATGTTTATTATTAATACTAATCAACTTAATTTTTACTTTTATTAAATTTATTAATCTGTTCTTCAGAAGTGTTTTTTTGGAAATTTTCTTTCCAATTTTCATAAGGCATCCCATATATTTTTTTTCTTGAAGACTCGTAATCAATTTCTAAACCTTCATCTTTGGCTGCTTCAGAATACCATTTTGATAAACAGTTTCTGCAAAACCCAGATAGATTCATTAGATCTATGTTTTGTACATCCGTTCTTTTTTGTAAATGAGAGATTAACCTCTCAAAAACTTTTGATTGTATTTCTTTTATTCTATTATCTGAACCTATTTCATTTTTCATAACTTTCCTATTTTAGCAATTTAATGTATTGTATTAACATATTAACAATTTTAATACTAATGTTAAAAACTTATTATGAAATATAATAACTCAACTAGTTCAGATAGATTTTTTCAAATTCGTAATGCTCGTAATACTGAAATTGCGGAAGATTATACAGAAATGATTGCAGACCTAATTAATGAAAATGGCGAAGCAAGAGTGGTTGATTTAGCAAAAATTTTTGGCGTCACAAGTCCTACAGTCAATAGTGTAATTAGACGATTAGTCAGAGATGGTTTTGTAGTAAGTAAGCCATATAGAGCTATTTTCTTAACTGAAAAAGGTAAAACTCTTGCTAAGAATTGTAAAAAAAGACATGAAACAGTATATAATTTTTTAATTTCTATCGGTGTAGGTAAAGAAAATGCTAAGATTGATGCTGAAGGAATTGAACACCACGTAAGTAGTGAGACATTAAATATTTTTGAGAAGTTTAGTAATTCAAATAAAAAATAATCATTTTATATATGCTTTTATAATATAATATTTCCTAACTGAATCTTTTGATTCATTAAAAATTGTTGTTCCAATAGTTTCATAATTATCAAAATATTTGATATGCTTTTTATTAACTCCGTCTAATCTATTAATTATAAGAATTACTTCCCCTTTGTTAATTGTATGATCTTTAAAATGATAATTGTATTCATAATGATTTATCGGGTTTACCCTAGAGGTTAAATAATATCTTTTTATTTCTTTGTTCTCAAAAAGTTTAAGATAATAAGAAAATTTTGTTATATCATTTCTTCTTGAAAATATTAATGCAGATGGTTTTTCAGTTTCTAAATGTGATTTAATGATTTTGCTTTGCTCAGGGTAGCCTTTTAATTTTCTCAAAGGATCACTTTTCAAATGAATTGGATTTAAATCACCAGAAATAAAGATTTTTGTTAAAAGAAAAAATATTATAAAATTGATGAATAAATTTAATTTGATTCCTACTAAAATCAGTTTGTTTTTTTGATTATAAATAAAGCTTCCAATTAAAATAACTATTCCTGGGAAAGCAGTTGCAGCCCAGTTAGCGTTGGAAGTTTTTAGAAATGCTTGGGCTATGATCACAACTAAAATTGGTAATGAAAAACAAATCAATAAAAATTCATTTTTATTATAAGTTTTGATTTTGATTACTTTAATTAGGTATGCAATTAAGACAAACGGGCCACAAATTATCAATTGTGAAGTTATAAATTTTATTGGTTCAATATAATTTAAAGATATTGCATTTAAGTTAGCATTATATGCTGTATGACTAAATGTAGAAAAATCATTAATATAATTCCAATAAATATTAGGCGTACAAACAAGCAAAAAAGAGCAAATTGTAATTATAAATTTAAATATATTTTTTTTAAATCTATGATTAAATATTATTAAAAAAATCAAAATTGTGATAAAATATAATCCAGCATATTTCGCTAAAAAACCTAAACCAATTGATGTTCCTAGTAAAATTGGCCAGATGTTTTTATTACTCTCTAATGTTTTTAAGAGAGTTAATAAACTTAAGCACCAAAACATTAATAAAGGTGTATCAGTTGATATAATAAGGCTTCCAAAACTAGTTAACGGTAAAGTGGCCCAAATAAGCGTACTTAAGTTTGCTACTTTAGCATTATAAATGTTTTTAGAAATTAGCCAGATAATAAGCGCTGTCAAAAAATGCATAATTGGGGATGATAGTCTTATTGACCACTCTGCAATTCCAAAGATATAAGTTGTAAATGCAATTAACCAAGCAATTAAAGGTGGTTTAGAAAAATATCCAAATTCTATTTTATTCGACCAATCCCAATACTGTGCTTCATCAACTGAAAGACCAAGAGGAGAATTCAAAATAGATATTATTCTAATAATTAATATAGTTAGTAATAATAAGAGAGTTTTTTTGGTATTTAGTTCAAAAATATTTTTTTTTTTAAAATAAATCAAAATAATACAACATCTTTAATTAATATGAAGTTATTGATTTTTAAATTAATATAATTACTTCATAATAGTAACAATTGTTAGAGGTTTAATTTTGAGTGAAGTGGATGAAATAATCAAGGATTTTGAATTTTTAGATTCTTGGGAAGATAGGTATCAAATGATAATTGATATGGGTAAATCCCTTCCAGATTTAGATAGTAGATATATGACTGATAAGTATAGATTAAAGGGTTGTCAATCTACTGTTCATTTTGTTTCAGAGTTAAATGAAGATAAAACCCTTTCATTTAGAGCAAATAGTGATGCTTTTATCGTAAAAGGACTGATAGCTCTAATTTTAAAAGTTTTTAACAATAAAAGTTCATCAGATATATTGAAAATTGATTTAAGTTTTTTACAAAAAATTGGCCTAGATCAACACTTATCTGCAACAAGAAAAAATGGATTATCTTCAATGATAGATAAGATAAAATTAGAAGCTAAACAGAATCAATAAAAAGGACGTTATTTGTTAGGAAATATCCTAGAAATTACAAGTTTACAAAACTCTATTATTAAAGATTTGGTTAAAACTTTAGAAGGAAAGAATAAAAATAAAACAGACGTGTTTATTTGTGAAGGTGAGTTTTTTCTTAAATCAGCTTTTGAAAACAATTGGGAAGTACAAACATTAATAATTAATTCAAGCATAAGTTTTAACTCAGAAATAACTAAAATTATTGATGATTGTATTTTAAAAAATGTTAGAATTATTGCTGTAAATAATAAAATACTTACAAAATTATCAAATAATAAAAACCCACAAAATCTTATATTTACTGCAAAAAAAAAGACCTTTTTATATTCTGATTTGAAAAACAAAAATATTTATCTAGCTGTTGATGGAGTAATGGATCCAGGCAATTTAGGCTCTATTTTTAGAACAATAAATGCTTTTGGAGTTGATGTATGTATCTTAGTAGGTAATACAGTTGATCAATATAAAAAAGATGTTGTTAGAGCTAGTATGGGCTCATTGTTTAATCTTAAAATAATCAAAACAAATTTCGGTGATTTTAAAAGGTGGGTTTGCCAAAATTCTATTAAATTGTATGGAACAGATTTACGAAGTAAAAATAATTATTTTAATGAAGATTGGAAATTTCCTCTCTGCTTAGTATTAGGTAATGAAAATAACGGGATTAGTGAAGATATGAAAAATTTATGTTATAAAACTATCTTTATTAAAACGAAAAATAATGAAAGTTTAAATCTGTCAGTAGCAAATGGAATAATATTAAGTGAAATATATAGGAAATATCCTATATAATGTTTAAAGTTTTTTGAAAATTTGTTTTCCTAACTCTACTCCATATTGATCAAATGGATTTATATCGAAAAAAGAAGCTTCAATAAGTGTTTTATACTCATAAATACAGAGTAATTGGCCAAGAGTATATTCATTTAGAGTATCAAATATAAACAGATCTACAGGCTTACTACCTTTGACATATTGATGAATATTATTAATAGATTTACCAGAGCCATTTTTGAAAGCAAAATATTGTGAAATAGCAAAATTTAGTAGATCATTAGAATGTTTTTTATCAAGTTCATTAAAAATAGAAAATTTAGGATTCAAATTATTCGAGAAACCAATAAGATCTGCAGTAAAAGTTAAAGTAGATTGATGTAGTGCTTGAAAAAAGCTATGTTGAGCGTCAGTACCAACTTGGCCAAAAATAAATGAACAAGGTGAATTTGAAATTGTTTCATTATGAAAATTTATAGATTTACCATTACTTTCCATAACAAGTTGTTGTAGATAAGAGGGTAATAAGGAAAGTTGGTCTGAGTAAGGAATTATAATGTGATTATTTATATTAAAGTATTTTCGAAAATAAAAACTTTTAAGAGCTAAATTATAAGGAAGAGATTTTTCTAAATCACTAATTATTAAGTTATCAACATAATTACCACCTTTAATAAAATTACAAAAAAACTTTTTACCAAATATAACTGTATTAATTAAATTCGATGAAGACCAAATAGAAAAACGTCCACCTATTGATGGATCTAAGTTGATAATATTTGATGTAGATAAACCATATTTTTTTGCTTTATCAGTAAAAGAAGTAATAAAAAATAAATTATTATAAAATAATCTCTCAGTAGAATGATTTAAAAACCAAATTTTTAATTTATTTAAGTTTTCTTGAGTTTCATATGTACTAAAAGACTTTGAAACACAAATAATTAATGTGTTTAGAGGGTTTAATTTCAAAATCTTACTGTTCAATGTTATAGGATCTAAATTAGATATAAAATGAACATTTGGACCTTTTGATAAGTGCGAAAAGCAGTTATAAATCAATTTAGGTCCAAGGTTAGACCCACCCGAACCAAGGTGAATTATATCAGTAATATTAGAATATTTAGAAGAGTTAATATAATCAGAAGCTTTAAACATGTCACTCATATCGTTAAAAATTTTAGGGTAAGTGGTAAGCATTTTTTTATTCCCAAGAAACCTTGGAACAAAATGAAGAGCAGGCTTATTTTCAGTAAAGTTAATTTTTAAATTATTAAATTTAGAGGTAATAAATGAATTAGCTTTTGAAGAAAGAACATTTTTTTCATTATCTTTAAAATTAAAATTAGATACAAGATTAAAAGAAAAATAATTTAAATGATCTAAAGAATGTACTAAATCAGATTCTAATTGTAAATTAATCATAATATGTTTGATGTGTCTATAATAATACCAGTTTATAATGCAAAATATACACTTAAAAAAACATTAGAATCAATAAATAAACAAAAGTATAAAAAAAGGGTTCCAAAAATAGAATTAATTTTATCAGTGGATGATAATAAAAATTATGACAAATATAGAAGTGAAATAGATAATAAAATTATAAAGACAAAAATTGTTTATACTAAAAAAATTGGTAGCGGCCCAGGAAATACTAGAAACATTGGTTTTAAAAATTCAACAGGAAGGTATGTGTGTTTTTTAGATGCTGATGATGGGTATTCAGATAATTATATTTATGAAATGTTGAAGCAGGTTAAAAAAGAAAAATTGTTAATTGCAGTAACAAAAATTTTTAATAAAGAAAAATTGATTATGGAATATAAAGGCAAAAATAAATATATGAATTTAAAAGAATTGATAAAATATCCATTTAGCTTTCATCCTTTTATGCATAGAAGTAAATTTAGGATGTATGAAAATTTACCAAGTCAAGATATATATAATTTAACTGAACATTTATCAGAAAAAAAAATAAAAATTATAAAAAAAGCCTATTACAAATTAAATTTGAGTAAAGAGAGTTTGACCATGAAAAAAGGCTTTAAACATAAAATAAAACTGGCATACAAAAAATATTTGATTAAAGGAATTAAAAAAAGAAATTCAAAAATATCAAGACATTTTGCACAAAGATTAATATTAAATAAAAATTACGAGGAATGGAAAAATAGATATAATAGTAAAAAAACTTACTATGAATTTCTTGGAGGTTTGCATGGATAAAGAAAAAATTTATGTATTTGATGCTTATGGAACTTTGTTTGATGTAGATCATGCATGTAAAGAAATGGAGATTCAATTAGGTAATAAATGGAATAATCTATCAAGCATTTGGAGACAAAAACAATTAGAATATAGCTGGTTACACAATTCGATGAATAGTTATGTATCATTTTGGAATATTACTGAAGATAGCCTTGAATATTCAATGAATTCATTATCAATAAACTCAGTGCAAATAAAAAAAGAACTACTTGACCTATATTATAAAATAGGTGCTTTTGAAGAAGTAGAAGAAGTATTAAAAAAGATAAAGCAAAATAAAATAAAAACAGCAATATTATCTAATGGTAGTTATGATATGTTAAATTCAGCAGTTAAAAATTCAAAATTTGATGAATTAATAAGTGTAGTCATATCTGTAGATGAATGTAAAAAATTTAAACCTCACAAAGATGTATATAAAATGGTGATTGATAAGTTTAATATAAATAAAAAAAATTGTATATTTTTGTCAAGTAATTGTTGGGACATTCACGGAGCATCAAATTTTGGTTTTGAAACAGTGTGGGTAAATAGAAAGAATAATATCGATGAATTTCTTCCAGGAAAAGTAGATAATCAAGTGCAAAGTTTAAAGGAATATTTTATTAAAGAGTAGAATTCATACCACCATCTATGGTGATTATAGAGCCAGTCATATAACTATTATTAGGATCTACTAGCATCTTTAATGAAGGTAATAATTCATCACAAGTTGCAAATCTATCTAGAGGTATTTTAGATTTTAATTTAAAAGATTTATCACTTTCCAGAAATGATCTGTTTATATCAGTGATAATATATCCAGGACATAGTGCATTTACCAGGATATTATATTTGGCTAATTCAATTGATTGAGATTTAGTCATTTGAATTAAAGCAGCTTTTGACATTGAATAAGCCCCAACAAACTTTAAGGGACTTAAACCAAGAATAGACGAAATATTAATAATACGTCCTTTTTTATTTAGAATCATTTTTGGTATGAGTATATTACTAATATTTAAAGCAGAAACTAAATTAATGTTTATAATTTGATTAAACTCTTCTGTTGATACATCTTGAAGGAGATTAGANTGAGCAATACCTGCATTGTTAATTAAACAATAAACATCCATATTTATTAACTTTTCCTTAACAAGGTTAAAATTAGTAATATCAATTGGCAAAATATCGTGATTCAAATTTTGATTAGGTAAAGAATTAAAAGTTTTCATTAATTGATCTTTGTCTCTTGCAATACCAATTATCCTATAACCTTTACTTGCAAGAAAGTTAGAAAATGAAGCTCCAATTCCTTTGGATGCACCTGTAATTAAAATAGTTTTATTTTTCATAATTTAGATATATATATGAAATTAATGATAAAAAAAAATGATAATTTAAAAAAATGGTTACAAGAAAAATTACCAATTGTTGGGGATTTAAAAAAAATAGAAAAATTTGATATAGGCCAATCAAATCCAACTTATCTATTACATTGTGAAAACAAAAAATTAGTACTTAGATCAAAGCCAATGGGTAATTTGTTAAGAGGAGCTCATAGAATAGATAGAGAATATAAGGTAATGAATGCTCTTAAAGAAACTAAAATACCGGTTCCAAATATGATTACTTATTGTGAAGAAAATAATATTATTGGTTCAGAGTTTTATTTGATGGATTTTATTGATGGAATAAAAGAAAAAAATCCAATTTTAGAAAATTATAGCAAAGACGAGAAAAAAAAGATTTATACAAAAAAATTAGAAGTCCTGATAAATTTAGCTAGATTGGATTTGAAAAAGTTCAATTTAGAAGATTATGGAAAAAAAGTAGATTATTTATCTAGACAGATTGATCTATGGATTAAACAATATCGATCTTCTGAAACAAAAAAAAATAGAAGCAATGGAATTCTTGATTGAAAATTTAGAACCAAATATACCAAAAATGTATCAAAAATTTAATGTAGTTTTAACCCATGGTGATTTTAGAATAGATAACATAATTTTTTCAAAAGATTTAGATATAGCATCTTTATTAGATTGGGAACTATCAACATTAGCGCCACCTTTTATAGATTTATCTTATTGGTGCTTAATGCTTAGATTTGAAAGTAATTGGNTAATACCAGGCTTAGGTATGATTCGAGATGATGTTTTAACAGCAGGAATACCTGAGGAAAANGATTTATTACAATTATACAAAGATGCATTAGGTTATGATATTGGGAAGAGTTGGAATTTTCTTTTAGCATTTAATTGCTTTAGATTTGCCGGAATTTTACAAGGGGTGTACAAAAGATCTAAAGATGGAAATAACGNAGGGAAAGATGCAAACTCAGTTGGGTTGTTAACTGAACCTGTATCAAAAATGGGAGAAAAATTATTAAAACTATATCTCTAAATATCTTTTAGGATTAATCATCAGAAAAGATCCAAAAATTANAACTATTCCAGAAATCAGCATAGNAAAAAAGAAAGAGCCATAATAATCAGTTAGCAATCCGCTAAAATAAGGTCCTATCATTTGTCCTATACTGAAAGAAAANGTTAATATAGCAGTTGAAACTATAAATGAACCAGAGAACCTTTTTTGACCTTCCAAAAGACACATTGACGTTATTGGTATAAAAGATAATCCGAATAATATACAGGAAAGAATAATTCCAAATTGGTTATTTATTAATACAGAAAATAAAACACCTAAACCTAATATTAAATTCGCTAAGAAAAGTCCAATATCATTNCCTATTTTACTTCCAAACCAATTCCAAAANAATACCGAAGGTATCCCTGTAATTCCAACTAAAAACCATACATAGGGCTCAGTATTTTCTATTCCAGGTGTCAATCTTGACATGGTTGAAATAAANGTTCCAAATGCAACATATCCAAAACCATACAATCCATAACTAATAGTAATTAATGAAAACCCTAAATTAAGTTTATTTTTTGATTTTAGCTTATATTTTACTTCTACTTTTTGAAGAGGAGTAAATCTAATTATTTGATAAGACAATATTAAAGCTAAAATACCTATGCAAAACCATAATTCATTCCATTTAAAATTTAAAAATCCTAGGTAAGATACTACAATAGCTGAAAGTGCCATTCCTAGCCCTACACCAGAAAAATGTGCAGTTCCTAAAAACAATTTACCTCTTTTTTGAATATGTGAAACAATGAGACTTGTTCCTAAGATTAATACAAACGCACTAAAAATTCCGTGTATAAAACGAATAATTATAAATATTTCAAAAGTATTTGTTAGTCCCATTGCAAAAAGAGATATTATAGATATAAAAATTGAGTTAATGAATAATGATCGAATATTTTTTGGAAATTGAGGGAAAATAGGAATTAATGAACCTAATAAATAACCAAGGTAATTTGCAGAAGCTATTAAGCCTGCTTCGGTAGCAGATAAATTTAGTTCAGAGATCATGTACGGGAGAATAGGTGTATAAGAAAACCTCCCTATTCCAACAGCAATAGTAAGTGCTACAATGCCAGTAAGAATTAATGTGACAACATTATTTGTTTTATTCATCAATTTAGATTATCTTAAATGTATAAATAAGCACCAAACAATTTAATTTTATTGAATATGGAATTTATAGAAACAAAAAAAATTACAAATGACATTGCTAAGATAACTCTTACTAATGGTAAGAAATATAATCCCTTATCTCTTAATGTCTTAAAAGTTTTAAATAGTCAATTTAATGATCTATCAAATGATCCAAATGTCAAAGTAATCATAATATCATCAAATGGGCCTGGGTTCTCAGCAGGGCATGATTTACAAGAACTTAAACAAAATAAAAATAATAAAGAATTTTTTATAAAACTTTTTAATGAGTGTTCAGATTTAATGTTAAAAATAATGAATATACCTCAACCAGTAATAGCTGAAATTCCTGGGGTTGCAGCTGCAGCTGGNTGTCAATTAGTTGCAACATGTGATCTTGCTATAGCATCTAATGAAGCGGTTTTTATAACTCCTGGTGTAAATATTGGTTTATTTTGTTCTACACCAATGGTTGCAGTTTCTAGATCTCTAGGTCGAAAAAAAACTATGGAAATGCTGTTAACTGGTGAAAGTATGGATGCTAATGATGCTGTTAGTTTTGGATTAATTAATAAAAATGTTCCTTTAAATGAATTGGAAAAAACAGTATTAGATATTGCAAAATTAATTGCATCAAAACCAACCTCAACTGTTAGAATTGGAAAAGAAGCATTTTATAAACAAGCTGAATTGCCAATAGAAAAAGCTTATAAATATACATCTGAAGTGATGGCTCAAAATATGTTGCAAAAAGATGCCAAAGAGGGCATAGAGGCATTTTTAGATAAAAGAGAACCTAAATGGGATAATTAAATATTATCAAGTTCATTAAATATTCTTGAATATTCAATTTTAGGACATTTGTTATAGACACATTGTAGATTATTTTTTTTAACTAAATTAAATGCTTCCTTATTAAAAATGTTAAGTTGCATCCAAAAAACTTTTGCATTGATTTGGATTGCTTGTTTTGCAATTTCTAAGCACTCTTCACTTCTTCGGAAAACATCTACCATGTCAATACTAAAGGGAATATCGAGTAACGATGAGTAACATAGTTCATTATGTATTTTCATATTTGCTTTTGTTGGATTAACAGGAATTACTTTATAACCTCTTGTTTGTAAATANTTCATAACAATGTTAGATGGTTTTTCTGGGTTATCGCTAGCACCAACTAAACCTATTACTTTGATTTTAGATAGAATAGTTTTAATTTGTAAATCATCAAATTTATTTTCAACCATATATACCTTTTTATACTTATTTAAATTTTTTTATTCAAAATTTAATTATCTAAATTATACTTAATTTTATGGATAAACAAGTTTTTGATATAATTATAGTTGGTGCTGGTACAGCTGGTTGTTTACTAGCTAATAGGCTATCTGAAAAAAATAATTTAAATGTTGCTTTAATAGAAGCTGGAGGTAGTGATAATTATCATTGGATACATATTCCAGTTGGATATCTATATTGTATGGGCAATAAAAGAACCGATTGGTTGTATAAAACTTCCTCTCAACCAGGTTTAAATGGTAGACAACTCAATTACCCAAGAGGGAAAGTGCTAGGTGGTTGTTCATCTATCAATGGCATGATATATATGCGAGGACAATCCAAAGATTATGATCATTGGAGACAATTAGGCAATATTGGTTGGGGTTGGGACGATGTGTTGCCATACTTTGTAAAAACTGAAGATAACTATTCTGGAACAGATAAGTATCACGGTCAGGGAGGAGAATGGCGTGTTGATGAACAAAGATTACATTGGGATGTATTAGACGATTTCCAAAATGCTACAATTGAATCAGGTATTCCAAAAATAACTGATTTTAATAATGGCAATAATTTTGGTGTTTCTTATTTTAAAGTAAATCAAAAAAATGGTTTTAGATTAAATACATCTAAAGCCTTCTTGAAACCCATCCAACACAGAAAAAACTTAAAAGTATATAAAAATTGTGAGGTTGAAAGTTTAATTATTAAGAACAGGATAGTTAAAGGTATAAACATTAAAACAAATGGAAATAAACTTCAAATTACCTGTAATAAAGAAGTTGTATTATCTGCTGGATCAATAGGTTCACCAAAAATCCTTGAACTTTCTGGAATTGGAAACCCCAAACTTTTAAAAAAAATAGGCATTGTGCCTATAATCGATTTAAAAAATGTCGGAGAAAATTTACAAGACCATTTGCAACTTAGAGTAATATATAAGCTCCAAAATGCAAAAACATTAAATCAAGAAATAAACTCAGTTTTTGGAAAAATGAAAATAGGAATGGAATATATTTTTAAAAGGAAAGGACCAATGTCAATGGCACCAAGTCAACTTGGTGTTTTTGCAATGTCAGATTCTTCATACGAAATGCCTAACGTCCAGTTTCATGTTCAACCTTTATCTTTAGATAAATTTGGAGATCCATTACATGATTTTCCTGGTCTAACAGCAAGCGTTTGTAACTTAAATCCTTTAAGTAGAGGTTCAGTTCATATTCAGTCAAAAGATTTAAAAGTACAGCCAGAAATTAATCCTAACTATTTATCACANGCAACTGATAAAAAAGTTGCAATTGATTCCATTAAATTAGCAAGAAAAATTATTTCACAACCGGCAATGANAAAATATAACCCACAGGAGTATACGCCTGGCATAAACTATCAAACTGATGAAGAATTAGAAAAAGTAGCAGGTGATATAGGTACAACAATTTTTCATCCAGTTGGAACTTGTGCAATGGGAATACGAAATGATTCTGTAACTAAACCTAATCTAAAAGTAAATGGAGTAGATAAGTTAAGAATAGTTGATGCATCTGTAATGCCATCTATAACTTCAGGTAATACAAATTCACCAACTTTGATGATTGCTGAAAAAGCTTCCGAATTAATTTTGAATGAGGTATAAACTATTCGTAGTGTAATTTATGGAATTTAACTTATCTGAAGATTATAAAAATATACAGGAAATGGCTGCTTCATTTTCTGAAACTGAATTAATGCCTTTTGCATCAGAATGGGATCAAAAGGAAATTTTTCCTATTGATGTCTTGAAAAAGACAGCTGATTTAGGCTTGGCAGGAATTTATGTTAGTGAGAAGTTTGGAGGTTCAGGTTTAGATAGATTATCAGCTGCTTTAGTTTTTGAACAACTCTCAAGAGGATGTGTTTCAACTGCTGCATATCTATCAATTCATAATATGGTTGCTTGGATGATAGATATTGAAGGGTCAAATGAATTAAAAGAAAAATTTTTACCTAAATTATGTGCCATGGAATTATTCTCAAGTTATTGTTTAACAGAAGCAAGTTCTGGATCAGATGCATCAGCATTAAAAACTACTGCTAAACAAAAAGGGAATAGTCATTATTTACTTAATGGTTCAAAAAGCTTTATTTCTGGAGGTCCTACCAGTGATGTTTATGCAGTGATGTGCAGAACTGGTGAAGACGGTCCGACAGGTATTTCATGTATCTTAGTTGAAAAAAACACTCCAGGTTTATCTTTTGGTAAAAATGAAAAGAAACTTGGTTGGAATAGTCAACATACATCAACAGTCAATTTTGATGATTGTGAAGTACCTATTGAAAACTTAGTTGGAAATGAAGGAGATGGATTTAAATTGGCAATGAAAGGACTTGATGGTGGTCGGGTTAATATTGCAGCTTGCTCAATTGGTGGCGCAAGTTTTGCACTTGAGAATGCTCTTCAGTATACATCTGAAAGAAAGCAATTTGGGAAAAAACTTAATGAATTTCAGGTAAGTCAATTTAAATTAGCAGATATGTCAACTGACTTGGAAGCTTCTAAATTAATGGTTTATAAAGCGGCTTCAAGTTTAGATAATAAAGAGAGTGATGCCACAAAATACTGTGCTATGGCAAAGAGATTTGCAACAGATGCTTGTTTTGATATTTGTAATCAGGCTTTGCAACTACATGGTGGTTATGGATATTTAAAAGATTTTCCTTTAGAAAGATTATTAAGAGATTTGCGTGTCCATCAAATTTTGGAAGGAACAAATGAAATAATGAGATTAATTATTTCAAGAAAAATTTTAGATGTTTAAAGGATTGATATATGAGTGAAGAAATTATTTTAAAATTTGAAAATAGTGTAGCTATTATTACGTTAAATAGACCTGAAAGATTAAATGCTCTAACATATAATATTGTTCAAGAAATGAATAATTTTTTAAATAAATGTGAAAATGATAGTTACATAAAATGTGTTATAATTGAAGGTGCAGGCGAAAAAGCTTTTTGTGCAGGCGGTGATGTGGTTTCATTAAGAAGACAAGTTCTTGAAGAAGGTGGTCCACCAACAGAACTTTCAGAAAATTTTTTTTATGATGAATATCTTTTAAATTATAAAATTAATAATTTTACAAAACCTTACATAGCTCTAATTGATGGGGTTACTATGGGAGGTGGTGTTGGTGTTTCGATGCATGGCAGTCATATTGTTTGTACTGAAAAAACTATGTTTGCAATGCCCGAAACTACTATTGGCCTTTTTCCTGATGTGGGTGGAGGTTGGTTATTAGCTCAATTACCAATAACAATAGGTTTATGGTTAGGTTTAACTGGTGCTAGATTAAAATCAGTAGATTTGATTAAAACAGGTTTAGCAAACCATTATGTTGAATCAAAAAATATACTAGATTTAAAAAATCATATTATTAAAAATCCATCTAATGACCATCAAGAAATTACAAATCTAATAAATAAATATAGTGCTCAGGTAATNGGAGAAAGTAGTGTTGAAAAAAATCAAGTTGAAATAAAAGAAATATTTGAACAAGAAAATGTTGAAAATATCTTAAATAAAACAAATTCACTTAGTAAAAACGGAAGTGAGTTTGCAAAAAATGTAGAGCATGAATTATTGGGAAAATCTCCAACATCTTTAAAAATAACTTTTAAACAAATTCATCAGGCAACAGAAATGAGCCTTAAAGAAGCTCTTATAATGGAATATAGAATGGTACAAAGATGTCAGGCATCAGGTGACTTTTATGAAGGAGTTAGAGCTATGCTTGTTGATAAAGATAGAAAACCTGACTGGAAACCAAGTAACCTTAAAAAGGTTGATGAAATTTGGGTGAATCATTTTTTTGAGCCATTACATGAAAAAGATTTAAAAATTTAAAATTATTATACGGAGCAGTTTATGAATGAAGTTTACATTATGTCAGCCACCAGGTCACCAGTAGGTGCATTTGGAGGTTCTTTAAAAGATTTTAATCCAGTAGATTTAGGAGCAATTGTAGCAAAAGAAAGCATCAAAAGATCAAAAATATCAGCTGAAGAGATTGGACACGCGGTTTTTGGNAATGTCATTCATACAGAACCAAGAGATATGTATGTTAGTAGAGTTATAGCTTTAAATTCTGGTTTGAACAAAGATTCATGTGCTTTAACTGTAAATCGTTTATGTGGTTCTGGATTACAAGCTATTGTAAGTGCTTCACAACTTATATTACTAGGTGATACAGAAATTGCTTTAGCTGGGGGTGTTGAAGTTATGTCAAGTGGTACCCATGTTGTAAAGGGTTTTCGTTGGGGAAATAAAATGGGAGATAGTAAAGTTTTTGATATGATGTTAGGAGCTCTGCATGATCCATTTGGACATGGTCATATGGGGATAACAGCTGAAAATATTTCAGAAAGGTATCAAATCGATCGAACCAAACAGGATGAATTTGCATTGACTAGTCAAAAACGTGCAAAAGAAGCTATTGAAAAAGGTTTGTTTAAAGAACAGATCACTCCAATAGAAGTTAAATCTAGAAAAAGCATTAATATTTTTGATACAGATGAACATCCTAAATATGACACAACAATTGAAACTTTATCAAATTTGAAAACAGTTTTTAAAAATGATGGATCTGTAACTGCTGGTAATGCGTCAGGTATAAATGATGGCGCGTCTGCTCTTGTTTTAGCTAATGAAGAACAAGCTAAAAAAGGGAATCCTATGGCAAAAATACTTTCTTATGGTTTTGGAGGGGTAGAACCTGATGAGATGGGTTTAGGTCCAATCCCAGCATCTAATATGGCTTTAAAAAAAGCAGGATTATCAATTGATGATTTAGATTTAGTTGAATCAAATGAGGCATTTGCTGCACAAGCATGTGCAGTTAATAAAGAGTTAGGTTTAGATGAGGAGATTGTAAACGTTAATGGAGGAGCTATTGCATTAGGACATCCAGTAGGTGCAACAGGTTCAATCATAATGACAAAACTTGTTCATGAACTTAAAAGGAGAAATGGTAAATATGGTTTAGCCACAATGTGCATAGGTGGTGGGCAAGGTATAGCAGTTATAATCGAAAATTGTTAACTTAATTCTTAGTCTTAATTAGAAAGTTTGCAATCCATGTCATTACAACTTTATTATTTTGATTAGTAACAGTGTTTAAGGTTCTTACAGTACCCTTGTTTGGATTTTTAGAGGATAATTTTTTTTCAAGAACTTTTACTTCTGACTTTAGTTCATCATCTGGATAAACAGGGTAAGTCCATCTTAATTCATCTATACCCCATGCTCCCATACTAGTGTCTTTAACGACACCAGTTTCAAAGAATTGTGTAAATGAAACACCTAATGTCATAAATCCACTAGAAACGAGAGTTCCAAAAGGACCGTTTTTTGCTTTTTTTTCATCAATATGAAAATCTTGTGGATCATAGTTTTTTGCAAAACTAATAATTTCTTTTTTTGTAATTTTTTTTGATTCAGTTTTCAAAACCAAACCAATTTTAAAATCTTCAAAAAACATTTTTGAATATTGCATCTTATTTAGGAGCTAATCTAACTGATCCGTCTAGTCGGATTGTTTCTCCATTTAACATAATATTCGTCACTATACTTTCTACCAAAAGTGCGTACTCATAAGATGTACCTAATCTTTTTGGAAAGAGTGTAGTTGCTACTAAACTTTTTTGTACTTCATCAGGCATTCCGGTTAACATTGGTGTTCCAAACAAACCTGGTGCAATAGTATTAACTCTAATCCCATGGGTGGCCAACTCTCTTGCGATTGGAAGTGTCATGCCAGTGATACCTCCTTTTGAAGCTGAGTATGCTGCTTGTCCAATTTGACCGTCAAAAGCAGCCACGGATGCAGTATTTATAATAATGCCTCTCTCACCATCTTGGTCAGGCTGATTGTGTTGCATCTTATCTGTACACAATCGAATCAAATTAAAACTACCTAACAAATTTATTTTAAGAACTCTTTCAAAAAGTCCTAGATCATGCATTCCTCTACTTGAAACTACTTTAGATCCAACAGCAATTCCTGCACAATTTACTAAGCAATTTATATTGCCCAAATTTCCAATTGCTTCAGACATCATATTTTCGTCAGAAACATCTCCAACAAAATATTCAGCATCTATTTCTGAAGAAACTTTTTTTAAATTTTCTTCATTAACATCTATAAGAAAAACATTTGCACCTTTATTTTTTAAGTATTTAGCAGTTCCTTCTCCAAGTCCACTACCAGCACCTGTAACTACAGCATTTATTTTATCAATTTTCATTTTTAATCTCCAAAATCTCTTACATTATCAATTACTTTGCCATCATTAGGTAATGTACCAATATTGACAAATTGAACTTTACCATTCAAATTAAGAATTTTTTTCATTTCATCAACAACTTTTTTATTTAAGTCTTCTTTTTCATTTTGATTAGAAACATATTCTATTTGCAGTGTTAGATTATCACGATTATTTTCTCTCGTAACAATCAATTTTGCTTTTGGTTTATTATAAAACAATTCATCAATAATTTTTGAAATTTGAGATGGTTGGACAAACATTCCTCTTACTTTTGTTGTTTGATCTGCTCGGCCCATCCATCCTTGAATTCTTTTATTTGTTCGTCCTGTTTTGCTTTGACCATCAATAATTTTAGATAAATCTCCAGTTGCAAAACGTATTATCGGTAATTCATAATTATTTAAAACTGTTACTATTACTTCTCCAACTTCTCCATTTGAAACTCTATCATTTGTACCTGGTTTTACAATTTCTAGGATGATATCTTCATCCACAATCATTCCAGGTGATTTCATTCCAAATGCCCAAATCTTTATTTCTTAAAGCAACTTCATTTGGCATAATTTCAGATCTATATTTTAACAATTTTGGAAAAGTGTTAAATTTATCAAAATCTGGATATTCGTATGTATTGGCTTTCAAGAATTCCTCCTCCCAAAAAAATTTTAAAACCCAATTTAATTATAAGCTAGCGATGTAAATATTAAAATCAACCTAAAGTTTGTCTTTTTAGACAAATTCTTCTTCTG
>NZIY01000061.1 GCA_002691795.1 SAR116 cluster bacterium | reverse complement strand
GCCGTAGATGTTATTCCAAATGACAAATTTCCATTATAATTATTTGGTGCTCTTAAAAATATATCTCCATTCAATTGATAATTTATTTCTGTTGTTTGTCCTGGAACAGGAATAATATCAGTAAGAGTAATCGATCCAGCTCCATCAGATATTCCAACAGCATTTCCACTAGTATCCACTAATGCAAAACCAGTAGGAATATTTGAAACTGTTACTGCAACTATAGATTCTGACCCATCAATATCATTTGTTGAAAATATTAAACCATCACTTATTTTTGTAACGCTATCTTCAGTACCAGTTCGTACGAAACTATTTGTGTCTGTTGAAACTGGTGCCTTAGCTACTGGTGAAACAGTAAGTGTAAAGTCACCTCCATCAGGATCACTAATGTTAGCACCAACTTCTTTTGATTGAATTTTAATTTCTACCCTGATATTTCCATTTGAACTATTTTCCGAATAATCCTCAGGAGGTAAAATTCCAATCTGAGCCATTGCAGATTTTAAGTTATCTACGGCAGTCGTTGTGACAGTTGAACCGGATGAAGTAGGATAAGCTGTAATTATATACTGACCAGGTGTTGAACTATCAATTGAAATCTGTGACATATTGGTAACATTTGAAGTATCAATAGCCACATAATTACCTCCAGAATTGAGGAAACTTGCTGTACTAGGATCGGCTGAATATTCTGTGTCGTCAAAAAATTTAACAGTAGCTCTCATTAATTCTAAGTTTTCTGCCATGTCAACTTGAAGATCACCTATTCCTAATTTTTGTGATGAATAGTCTGTTTGACCTTGAAACTCGTTTGTTGTTAGATTTCCACCCATTTCAACATTTGGATTTTCAGACCGTGGTTCAAAATTTTGAATTATTGATGTTATTGATGAATCGCTTGACGTTCCATCTGTTTCGATGGTTCTTGAGAAAACTTTATATCTAAGGTCACCATTAAAATCATTTAAAGGCAAAAACTCGATAGACATTTCTGTACCGTCACCAGATAGAGGATTAGAACTATCCAATTCTGAGAACATAAAATAATTATTTGAATAAGTAGCAAATATATTTGGCCTAAAACCTGATGCCCCACTAATGTCTGCAGGATCGACAGCCACAAAATTGCCATTGGAATCTCTTTGCTCAAAATCTCCAACAAATACTCTTAAACTCTCACCTGTATCTGCCTGTGTTACACTTAATTTTACGAAAAAGGGAGTGTCTTCAATACCCTGATCTGCACTTGAGACATTGGCAAAAACAGAATCAACTACTGGAGCGGCATAAACAGTTATTATTTCAGCATTGGAAGTTGCAACTGAGGTACCTTCAGAAGATTTTGCTGCAACCGTGATGTCAGCATTACCCTCATAATTTAGTCCAAGTTTTACGGCTAAATTAGAGTAAGAGGCAGATGTGATTTCAATAGCATCTTCTAAACCATTGCCAAAATCATGTGAAATTGTACTACCCGTTACGCTAGCGCCTGATAAAGCATCGACGTAGTTTGCGACCTCGTTACTTCCATCAGCTAAAGTAAGATTTTTTCTAAGAAGTAATGTCACTGTTTCTGATCCATCTGTATCTGCTGAAGACAGTGATATGATTGGATTTGCCAGGGCATCTTGAAATATTCTTATTGGTTGGTCTTCCAATCCTTCAACTTCGATTGTTGCATCAGTAGACCTATCAGTAATAGTCAAAATTGGAGTATCAGCGACTGGTACAACTTTAAACGTGATAATATCACTTTCAGATGCAAAACGATTGTTTTCAGTAACTGTCATATAAGCGTTGAGACTTATTTCACCAGAGAAATCTTTATCTAACCGTAAGACTAAATTGTTTGATATTTTTTGTAATTGTGAGGCATCTGTAAACGTTATAGATCTGTCACTCGAACCACTTATTTTCGATAGATTTGGCGCACCAGCTGTATCAGTAAAGAACAACCCAATATTATCATCAGTTGCAGTTCCTGGCACTTTATAAATTGCGTCTTGATTAAACCCTCTAAAAACTAAATTAGCAGAAGAGGAACCACTCAAACTTACAGATTGAAGATAGTTATGAAGAGGTATTTCTAAATAATCCGCAGAATTGTCTTTAACTTCAGAAATATCTGAAATCGTATCCTGAAAAGATAATGTTGGTTTTGCAGGAGATATATCGACCGTCACAGGCCCAACTGCAACACTACCGTCAGCATCGGCTACTTGATAAAATATACTGTGCGTTCCAACGCTTACATTAGAACCAATAGATAGGGAAACCGTTCCATCTGAATTTAAAACAGCATTTATCGTATTTGCCCCGCTCGAATCTGTATCAGTGTATGTAACGTTTGTTAAAAAACTTTTGTAACTTAAAGCAGGAGTTGAACTGTCATTTTGGTACAAATTATCTGTTTGTACAAATGACATAGTCTGAGCATCAGAGACAACATTTGGTCTATCTAATAAGGTCGGAGTTCC
Organism: SAR116 cluster bacterium; assembly: GCA_002691795.1. Lineage (GTDB taxonomy): Bacteria > Pseudomonadota > Alphaproteobacteria > Puniceispirillales > Marisalimonadaceae > TMED54. The sequence goes on along the minus strand of NZIY01000061.1, from coordinate 7,606 downwards.
TCCATCATTTTGATATAGGTTCGTTGTTTTAATAAAATTTATACGATCACCGTTAAAGTTGCCAACTAAAGTGAAGTCGTCACCTGAAACACTCTCAATTTCAAAGGCTTGACCCACTCCAGTGTTTCCACCGGATGCAAATAAAGTTATTTCGTCACCTGCAACTAAATTATGATTAGCTAATGTATAGCTCTGAGAAGTAGCATCGTACGTTGCTAACTTTGTGGTTATATCCATAGCTTGATCAAGCGTTTTTGCTAAAACAAAATGATCATCATCTAATTTTTTTACATATAATAATACACCTTGAGAATTGTCGGTAAGAACATCGCCAGAATCCAATCCATGGTTTGTCTTTTGAGCAATATCTCGAACAAAAAGAGCATCATTTATTACACTCCCAGTAAGTGTAAAATTATTACCGTCTACAGTATCAATGGTATACCCCAGACCTATACCATTAGATGTATCGAATAATGTNATNNTGTNACCATTNGTGAAAGAATGATTTGCAAGTGTGAAATTATCATTTANTTGATTGNAAGAAGCTTCATGTATANTNAAGTTTTGAGCATNNNTTGCACTATTGGCTAAAACAAAATGATNATCGTCTAGTTTTGATAAAAAGTATTCCGAACTCCCATCACTAATTTTTTGTCCAGTTGAAAAGCCATGATTAGATTTGCTTGCAATATCTCTTGTGAAAGTTGCATCTGAAAAATTTATTGTTTCTCCAGATTTTGACGAAGATAACCCAATTGCTGAGAGTGGTGCTGTTCCAGAAACTATAACATCATTAGCAACAACAGAAGATTCTGTGGTTACAGTTGTACCTTTCACTCCATCTAATCTATCAGAGGCAGCAATTATGTTTGCAGCACCAGTAACTGGGTCAAACTCTGGCACCTTATTAGCTAAATCGGCTGCCATTGAGGTAATATTGGCCTCAGAAAATTGAGCTCCAAAACTAGAAGCCGCATCTACAGTTGGACTTCCTGCAAGATCTTTAATTGCTTCGACTAAGTCTGTTTGCGCAAGTAATGCTATTCCTCGAGCATCAGTGTCTAAAAAGTTCCCACCCTCTTCAGTAAAATTTGAATAAATTTGTTTGTTAACTTCAGCTATTGCATTAGAAACATTAGACACAACTGAAGAGTATTCACTTGATGAAAGGTCAGTTCTTCCAAATATATTTTGAATATGAGCTGAGTTTTCAAAATCTATAACTGTGCCTGAATTAATTTCAGCTACTATTGCATTAACTGCATCTGTATAGGGGTCAGCAGAATTGATAACTGAAATTTCTGAGAGNAATGTTGAAAGNCCATTTATCGTTGCTTGCATTTGAGCGCCAACTGCGTCAACTATAGCTGCATCATTATCTGCACCACCAGCCTCAGATGCAGAAGATATTGGATTATAATCTTTAAAGTCAATTGCGGTACTTAAATTAGAAAATTTAGATATAGAAGTGTTTGGATCAATTGAACCATCTAAATTAGTAACAATTACAGAAACAGGTGTAACTGTTGTAATCCCTTTTGATGGATCAAATTTAAATGCTCCTGCAACAGCACCAGTTGTGGTATCAATTCCTGACTCTGTTAAAATAGGAGAAATATTATCTGCAACAGCTAAAGAGTAAGAACCGTCTGGATTTGTGAATGTAAAAGGCTCTCCAGCATCCCAAACTCCATCGCCATCTAAATCCTGGAAAACTCTAGCTCCTGAAATTGGCCCCTTCATGAGCATGCCACCTAAAAATCCGCCGCCGCCNCCCGAACCAAATGCACCAAACATACCACCACCGCCACCGCCACAAGCAGTTAAAGTAAGTAAACTTACACCTGAAAGCAATGTATACTTTATGTCAGCAATATTAAATTTTCTCTCTGTCTCTTTGTTTAAAAAGTTTAGAGAATTCTTATCTTCCTTATTTAATTCACCAACAGATGATGGTTGATATGCACCATCCATAAATAATCCTATCAATTCCTAAATTTATAATAATTACAGCTCATATATAATACCCAATATTAATATAATAATCAATATGATAATAAGTCAGTGATTAAAATCACCTAAGATCAAAAAATATACTTTTTCTATTATTATTATTTTGTCTGAGCAGTGTAAACGCCATCCCAGTCTACGGGTAAACCAATATCATCTAATTCAGATACTCTCTCAATCATTAATTTTTTATAATCTGACAAAGAACTACCTTCATCAGGTATTTTTTGAATAGCTTTTTTTGCATCCTTTAGATTACCTGATCTAAATTCTTTTAAGTAATCTACAACAAAAGAAATATTAGATTTTGTGTCAGGTTCTTCTAATATACCAAAAATAGTTTCTGGTTCTGTTTTTCCTTTTACTCTAATTTTATCAATCTCCAAGACNTCAGTATCAAGCTCAGGTACTTTAGCAGCAGTATTCTTGCATATAATTGTAGAAACACCATAACCTTTGGTTTGTCCTTCAAGCCTAGATGATAAATTTACCACATCACCAAGAACTGTATAATCAAACCTCTGCTTGGACCCCATGTTACCAACNACACATTCTCCAGTACCTATCCCAATACCAATTCTAAGAGGTGGAATGTTTGGTCTTTCTGCCTGAACCTTATCGTTAACACGATATATTGTTTTCATCATTCTTTTAGCTGCCTCTACAGCAAGTTCAGCGTGTTTGGAGTTTTCAACTGGCGCATTCCAAAACGCCATAATGCAATCCCCCATATACTTATCAATAGTACCCCCACACGCCAAAATATCATCACTTAAATCTGTTAATAATGTATTAATNACTTCTGTTAATACTTCTGGAGTACTTTTNAAAGCTTCTGAAATAGCCGTAAAACCCCTTACATCACAAAACATTATTGTCATTACNCTTTTTTCACCACCAAGTTGAAGTTTTTCTGGGTCAGCAATAAGTGCATCGACCATATCTGGAGCTAAATATTGAGCAAATGCACCTTTAATCATTCTTTTTTGCTTTCCTTCAGTTAAAAAAGCATGCGCACTTGACGCAACATACATTAANATAAAACTAGGAAAGGATANAAGAGCAGTTAAAAAATAACCATCATTCCAAATAAAAATAGAGGCTNAAAAAGCTACTANATGGCTTATAATCCCTATAAATANNGATCTAACTGGCTTAAAGTTAGATGTTGCNATAAAAGAGATTAATAACATCAATACAAAATAAAATATCTTTTCTTGATCTGGAGGATTTGTGACCCAATTTTTATTCACAAGATTATGAAATAAATTAGCGTGAACTTCTACTCCTGGTGAAAACCTTGAATTAAACCTTGTAAAAGGTGTTGGAAATGTATCCGTTGCTTTTTGGACATCTGGAGTAGCTTTTAAATCTAGTCCAATAAAGACAATTTTATCTTTTATAGCATCTTTTAGGATACCATCTTCAACAAAAAATTGATAATAGCTTATAAAGTTAAAAAAATGATCCGGACCAGCATATTTTATAATTTTTGTTCTTTCGTCTGGAGGTGTCTTTAAGTTTGCTGGNACACCTGCAAGAGTTTTTTCATAAGTTGGATGATATCTAACAACCATATCATTATCCATATCAACGCCAGCTAAACCGACTTTTGCTCCAGCATCTTCAAATAATGCAACTGGCCTTGTTTCAATTACACCAGATACAAATCCTCCTTGTGTCTCTGATAAATCAGACGCAAGTGTCACATTTCCTGCATCTTTAATTGCCTTTGCAAAAGCTTGATCGGATTCATTGTTTGAAGGTTCAGCNAAAACAACATCAAAAATAATTTCTTTAGCNCCTTCTTCTTTNAAACGGTCTACGAGAGCAGCGTGAAATTCTCTTGGCCATGGCCACTGTTTATCAAATGCAGAAAAAGATTGTTCATCAATAGCAACAACCACAACATCATCTGAATTCGCTTTGGATGGAAAAAAATAATTGAGTAAATCAATATTTAACCTTTCTAAAGGTCCCATCAAAAAAAACCAAGTTATTAAAACTGAAAAAACTCCTGCAGCCACAGAAACAATTGATTGTTTACCTATTAAGTTTTTCAAAAATACCGCCTAAAAAGCATAATTGACTTAAGTGTTTTTGTATTATCAATCTCACCAGAAATATCAAATACTAAATCTCCACCCCAAATTGGGAGTGTTACATTAGAATTTATACGATTTTTTGATTCAAATAATGTGTTAGATTTATTATATATTTCTTCATTTCTTATAAGTCGTGTTGCTAAAGTATAATCCTCATTCATATGAGTAAATCCCATATAGAAAATTCTTTTAGGAACGCCTGGAACTTTCCCAAGAGCTGCTGGTTCGTCATATTTGCCATGATCTTTTTCATTTGCTTTCCAGAACTCAGCTCCCGCCTTTAAAGTGCTTTGCTTTGACAAAAAACGTTCATTAGATATTGCTATTCTACTAAATTCTGCTTTGGCAAAGCTTTTATTATATGTGAATAAAGCATCTTTGTTAGGGTTATAAAATTTATTAAGAGTAAAGTTTGACAAAAGGTCAGCATTCCATTGCTCTCTAAATATCAAATAAATTGGGTTATTTTCTACCTCAAAAAACTCGCCATCAAAGGTAATCATACTATCATCACTCTTTTGCTGCCATTGCAAAGATAATTGATCAATCTTTCCACCCGTATTTAAAAATTCATAATGTGAAGATATACCTGCATTATCATCAACGAGTATAGGAGCTTGTCTTAAAGGATGGTAATCCATTTTAGCAGCGAGACGAAAAGTCTTGTTGCCTTGGGTCATTTCAGTGCCTATTGAGGGTTTAATAAAATATTTATGTTTATCAGACCGATAATCTTTCTCTAAGGTGCCATCTGCAATTATGTCTTGATCAAATTCATGATGATAATACCCAGCTTTTAAATTTAAAAAATATTTAATATTCTCATTCTTTTTTTGAACAAGCTGAATATTTGATAAAAATTCATACTCTAAACTATCTAATGTTTCATTACGGTTTGTATAATTTCCACCAATTAATGTAGTTAAATCACTACATGTCGATGAGGATCCCTTTACAATGTATTCAGAATCACCTTTTCGAATTGCACTGTCTAATGACCATGATACTTGTCCAAGATTTTCGGATCTACCTAGCTCTCCAATCCCAAACTCAAAGGCCTTTGTATCCATATTATCTTCACCTCTACAATTACCAGCAACATTAATTCCAACATCTGCAGAACCTCCTTCTGCAGCCATTGTATATAATATTGTTGAGTCATCCGTTCTAAATGATTTTCCTCGATCAACTCTCAAAGTAGTATCTGTAATATCAAAAGTACTATCTGACTGAAATGGAATTACATTAGCTGTAATAAATTCATTTTCATCATAATTGGTTCTTTTACCATAACCTAAAAAACCTAAAGCAAACGTNAATCTATCAGTATCGTCAGGTGCATAATAAGCATCTCTTTCAAGCGCAAAAACACCAATATCGTAAATATAACTTTCTTCTATATTACCTTTTATTTTACGTCCGTTTTCTCCAAATTTATAACCTATATCAGAATTTTGATTACCTAAACCTACCCATAATTCTNTATANCCATATGTTCCAGGCTTAGATATAATATCAGGCTCGTCTCTTCTGGATCCAAATGTTTGACTATCTAAACTAAATCCTCGCATGAAGTTTGAGTTTTTTTCTAAATCACTTTTTGCNGTNGCNGCATTAAATAGAGCACTTCCNGCCCANGTGATTTTATTTGTTTTTAAAGCAGATTCTTTTGCATGATCCGGAAGTCCAACTTCTAAAAATCTTGTCCCTACATTTATTCCACCTTGTTGGTCATTAGCCAGTTGGGCAAATGTATCTTCAGGCTTTGTTTTTTNNNTNGCNAANTTTGCNTGTTTTANNGCNNCCATAGCNTTTANNTTNGANGCAAATAATTGNGANACNATNACGTGGGGCAAGAGGATCNANNTTATCNANTTCCATNGCNCTNTCNAGNTGNNTNATNGCNTGNTCAAATTCACCNGCATGNAGNTGTGCNACNNNCATAAANANNTANGTCCTNGCATAATTTCTTTCNANGGCAGTNGCNTTNGTAAAATAATCTAAAGCTTTTTCAAAATTTCCTGATTTAAGTTCTGTTATACCCTGAGCTATAAGCATCTCTAAATTTAATGGGTTATTATCCAAAACTTTTTTTCCAAGTTTTTTTGATTTATCTGTTTGATATCGATAACTTAAATATTGACTTAAAAAACTCATTTCATCGATTTTATTTAAACCAACTTTTTTTGACTCTTCTAATAATGAAATTGATTTATCAAACTTCGACAAATCTAAATTAATTTTTGCCATTTCTATATAGGGTTGAGGCCAATTTTTATCCGATTCTAAAGCCTTTTGATAATATGATAATGCCTGGCTTTTATTTCCTTTTGCCCTTTCTATAGTAGCTAACAAATTATTCACACTAGAAGGCGATGAACTTGATTGAATTATAGACTTAAGAGTATCAGTTGCTTCCTTATATGACCCTTTTGAAAAAAAGTACTTAGCTGAAACATATTTTTTATTTGGATTATTAGGTAAATCTTTTAACAATTTATTGGCTTCTTCAACATTTCCCTGTGAATATAAAAACTCCACTTGAAGAAGTGCCAACCAATTTGACAATTGTTTAGACTTAATTGTATTTAATTTGATTTTTAATAGACATTCATATGAAATCTCAGAAATATTGTCCTTTAAATAATTTAAATCATTAACTTGATTCAAATTACATGGATTATTTTTTTTGATACTAGAATTTCTTAATTCTTTTATGAATTTTTTTCGATCTTGTTTATTTTTAAATATTTCAATTGGTAAATAAGCATATGGCTCAAGCTCATACCTAAAAACAAATTGCAAATAATCTCCTGGATTTAAAAGTTTGTTGACAGATATAACCCCACCTTTACTTATGGAGGCTAACTCACCAGATGATACGCTCTTTTTAGTTCCATTATTACTGGCTAAATCTATTTGTCCTTCAACAACTGCCATAGATGAAACTTGATTAGCATCAACTTCATATATCCATTCTGTACCCCTGATAGACGCGACTGCGTTAGGTGCTTTTAATCCAATTTTAACTGGTTTTTTATTAGTCTTAGCCCATATCTTACCCATGTTAAGCTTAATACCAGTACTTTTCTTTTTCTTGTTATCATTTAATTGGACTGTTGTATTTCTGGATAAAATTGTTTGCGTTCTATTAGGCAATAAAAGTGTGACTTTTGCTTTAGGACCAGTTTTTATCCATACACCTGACTTTAATTTTTGCTTAACAAGAAGTTTCTTCCAACTTTTATTATCAAAAGAATATTCAACTTTTCCATTAAATTTTAATATCTCAAAAGCGAAAGCCTTTGGGATGTAAAAAAATAAAATAAAAACTATTAAAAATCTTAACATAATATTTAGAATATATATAAAATTAAATTAATTCAATCTCATTAAAAGTGATTAAAATCACTTATTTTAAAAATTAAACTAAGTTCATATAATTAATTACGACTATTTTAATTTTAAGATAAAGATTTACGTAATTT
>NZIY01000060.1 GCA_002691795.1 SAR116 cluster bacterium | reverse complement strand
CCATATCTTGTTTCAAAGTTCTTCTTGATCTTAACATCATCATTCTTGAGTTAACATCTGTACCACCGCCAGCACCAGCATGAGTCACAACTTCAATAGCAGGCTTTTTAGCAGCAAAACTTGGAGCAGTTGTAAAGGCAACTAAACCTGCAAGGATAGTTAAACCAGATCCAACGCTCAAAAGTGTTTTTTTATTAATCATTAATTCCTCCTGAGATTAATATATATTAATAGTACTATTCAAATTAAACTCAAGAGAGTCAAGCAACAATAAATTTCACTTGTTAATAATGTATAAATTTTTTTTTAAATAATTCTATATTTATAACTTCATTTGTTGGTTTATCCTGTCTCAAACGTTTTATCCTTGGAAAACGGAGTGCTACCCCGGACTTATGTCTTTTACTAAAATCTAGAGAATCAAATGCTATTTCAACTACAAATTTTTTTTCAACTTCTCTAACAGGACCATACTTTTTAATAGTATTATTCCTAACAAACTTATCTAAGATATCCAATTCTTCATTATTAAAGCCAAAATATGCTTTGCAAATCGGAACTATAGTATCTTTATCCCAAAGACCAAAAGTAAAATCTGAATAATATGAGCTTCTTTTACCATGTCCTCTTTGAGCATACATCATAACAGCATCTACAACTAAAGGATCATTTTTCCATTTATACCAATGACCTTTTGGTCTCCCTGAAATATAAACACTATTTTTTCTTTTAATCATTAAACCTTCGTGTTCACTTTTATTTAATTTTTTTGACTTAATATTTATGAGTTCTTCCCATGTTTTAAATTCAAAAATTTCTGAAAGGTCAAAAAATTTATTTTGAACTTTATTATGCCAATTTAATAAAATTCTTCGTCTTTCAGTAAAACCTAAGCTTCTTAAATCTCTATTCTTAAAAAATAAAATATCATAGAGTTTTACAAAAGCCGGAAAGTTTTCTAAATGATTTTTTGATACTTTTTTTCTATTCAATCTTTGTTGTAATTTGTTAAATTTAAACGGTGTAAAACCGTTTCCTACCAAAAGTTCTCCATCTAAAACAACTAAGTCATTTTCAATATTCTGAATTTCTGGAAAAGTGTGTGAAATATCATCCCCAGTTCGAGAGAAAATTCTGATTTTTGAATTAAATAAAACTAATTGCACTCTTATTCCATCCCACTTCCATTCTGCTAAAAATTCCTCTGGGTTTAACTTGTCAAAATCTTTTTCTTCAACTGGGTGTGCTAGCATTANAGGNTGAAATANTTTTTCAATCTNCTATCTNAGGTTTGNNNCCNTTTTCAAAAATCCANTTAAANAATTNNANNTANGGAGGNNCTANNCCATNCCAAATNTTCTCNANNTCTGAGATNTNAATATNNGTATTATGAATTAATGANAGTTTTGTTAACCTNGTTGAAACACCAATTCTTANACCNCCAGATAAAAGTTTAATAANTGCCCATCTCTCATTTTCTGAAAAAATTGAAAGATATTTTTTTATTAATNTGGTTATATTTGTAGNACTTGAACTTTCTAGNTCATCTATAATAAAGNTTAATTTTGGNACTNNNCCTTTTTGTTTATAAGGCCAAATTAAAGCNATTGTTTCAGCAAGATCGCCAACATAATCATATGATAAATCAAACAATTCAGGATCAACTTCTTCTTTAATCATTTCTTTGATTTTTGAAATGGAAATATTTTTAATTTTCAAATTTCCTGTTAAAATTGCTAATGCCAATCCTCTGTCGGGATTTTTTGTATTTCTAAAATAATGGTTTAATAACTCAATTTTTCTGTTTCTTGATCTAGTAAGAATTAATTGATTAATTAATTGGCTAAACTCTCTCAAATTTCTTCTCCACTATCATCTCTACCTTGAATAGATAATGCAGANGCTTTTAAGCCTCTTTTTTTACACCANTNTACTAAAGCTTCTTCTCGACCATGTGTTACTAAAATATTTTTTGCTAAACTATTATTTATATTCGATNTCAATTCATTCCAATCAGCATGATCTGATATTAATAAAGGTAATTCAACTAAACTCTGTTTGGCTCTTTGTTTTACTGACATCCATCCAGAAGCGTGAGACAATATAGGGTCTATAAATCTTCTTGACCAAGTTGATTTTAGAGCTGAAGGTGGTGCCAAGATTATCTTTCCATTAAAATCTTTTTTTTCACCTTTAATAAGAGCTTTTGACAAATTTCCTAAATTTATTCCAGATTGAATATAATAATTACAAATTTTCTCTAATGCTCCATGAATGAAAATAGTTTCATCATAACCTTTATTTCTTAATAATTTAATTAAACGTTGAGCTTTACCAAGTGCATAAACACCTATTAGATGTGGGCGATTTGGAAAGTTTTTTATTGATTCAATTAATTTATTTATTTCAAATTCTGGATCTGGATGTTGAAATATAGGNAGACCAAATGTTGCTTCAGTTACTAATGTATCGCAATTGACAGGTCTAAAGTTTTCACATGTATCATCTTTGGTTATTTTAAAATCGCCAGTAAAATTTATTTTATCTTTTTTATATTCGAGTAAAACTTGAGTGCTACCTAATATATGTCCAGCTGGAAAAAAAGTAACTTTTACTCCATTAATATTNAATGGAGAATTAAAAGATAANTCTTGAAAATTATTTGCGCAATTTTCACCATATCTAATTTTCATAATCTCTATTGTATGTTTTGTTGCTAGAACATTCTTATGTCCAGGTTTTGCATGATCAGCATGAGCATGAGTTATAATTGCATTTTCAACTGGAAAAATTGGATCAATAGATGTATTTATTGGTTCTATTTGTAAATGTTTATTAACCCAATCCATATTTTTTATATATCATTATGATACCAAAATTAAAGTCTCATCCTATTACTAAGTGGTTGAATAAAAATGGTTGGAGTTATCATAAACATCAAATTGATACACTTGTAGAGGTTAAAAAAGGATGTGACATATTACTTGTAGCACCAACTGGAGGTGGGAAAACTCTTGCTGGATTTCTGCCTACAATTACAGATTTGATTGAAAATAAATATAAAAAAAATTTTCTACATACTCTTTATATTTCACCGCTAAAAGCACTTACTGTTGATGTACAAAGAAATTTAATTCAGCCTATAAATGACCAATCTTTAAATATTTCTGTGGAGACGAGAACTAGCGATACCCCTTACTCTAAAAAAAGAAGGCAAAAAATATTTCCACCTCAAATGCTTATNACGACACCAGAGTCATTTGCTTTGTTGATGTCAGATGAAAATGCTGAAGATTATTTTAAAAATATTAAATTTTTAATAATTGATGAAATTCATACATTAATAAATTCTAANAGAGGCGACCTTTTATCACTCAATATAGCAAGATTAAATAAATTATCTTTGAATTATATTAAAATTGGGTTATCAGCTACCATTAAAGATAAAGAAAACGTTTTNAATTTCTTATCTCAAAATAAACAAAAAAAAATTATTGATATTCCCTCTATAAACAAACCAAGTGTAGAGATTTTAACTTCTGACAACAGAATACCTTGGTCAGGTCACATGGCAACTTACTCCATCAAAGCATTATATAAAAAAATTGAAAAAGCAGAAATGAGTATAATTTTTGTTAANACTAGAGCACAAGCTGAATTAATTTTTCACAATTTGTGGCTTGAGAATAAATCTAACTTAAAAATAGCTGTACATCATGGAAGCCTTGAAAAAGAAATAAGAAGAAAAGTTGAACAGAAAATGTCAAAAGGAGAGATTGATTGTGTTGTAGCAACAAGTTCATTAGATCTCGGAATTGATTGGGCAAAAATTGACTTAGTTATTCAAGTTGGTGCTCCAAAAGGTATATCAAGGTTATTACAAAGAATTGGTAGAAGTAATCATACTTTAAATAAACCTTCAAAGGCTTTATTAGTTCCAGGAAATAGATTTGAATATCTTGAATGTTTGGCTGCAATAGAAGCCATAAAAGAAAATATTATAGATGGAGATAATTTAAAATCTGGCGGTCTTGATGTTTTAGCTCAACATATATTGGGTGTTGCTTGCTGCAATCCATTTGATAAAACCGAACTTTATNAAAATGTCAAAACTGCTTGGCCTTACAGAAAACTTTCAATAGAAGATTTTAACCAAACTGTTGAGTTTGTTCAAAACGGTGGATATTCACTTAGACAATATGAGAAGTATTCTAAAATTGGATTGAACAGAAATAATCAGTTTGCAATTAAAAATAAGACGGTGAGACAAAAATATAAAATGAATATTGGCACTATTGTTGAATCATATATGCTTAAAGTTAAGCTTCGAAATAAAACCTTAGGTAACATAGAAGAGTGGTTCATCGAGGGTTTGACAGAGGGTGACACATTTCTGTTTGGTGGGAAAGTTTTAAAGTTTTTAAATATATCCGAGAAAGGAGTTCATGTAGCCCTAACAAAAGATAAAAGACCTAAAATACCGTCTTATGCTGGTGGAAGAATGCCTTTAAGTTCTGAATTAGCTTCACAAGTAAAAAAGTTAATAAGCAAAAAGCAATCTTTTGAAAATTGTCCTAAACAGATTAAAGATTGGCTCATTTTACAATCTGAAAAATCCATCTTACCAATGCATAATAAAGTTTTAATTGAGAGTTTTCCTAGAAAGATGGGAAATAAAGAAAGACAATTTTTAATATGTTATGCCTTTGAAGGAAGAAATGTTCATCAAACTCTAGGATTTTTAATTTCTAAGAGAATGCAAAGGTTTAATCTTAAACCGCTTGGATTTGTTGCAACTGACTATGCACTGGCTATTTGGAGCATGAAAGAAGTTGATGATGTAAANTCCTTATTTAATGAAGACTTAATGTTAAATGATTTATATGAATGGTTAGATAACACTCCATTAATGAAAAAAAATTTTAGAGATGCTTCGATTATATCAGGATTAATTGAAAGAAAGATGCCTGGGTTAATAAAAACATCAAAGCAAATTTTATTTAANACTGATTTGATTTATGATGTACTTAGGAAACATGAAAGTGATCACTTACTACTCAAGGTTGCCAAAGAAGATTCATTAAATGGTTTAATTTCAATTGATAGATTAGGAAAGCTTATGANGAGAATTCAGAAAAAAATTTTGTTTAAAAAATTAGAAAAAATATCTCCCTTAGCAGTACCTCTTTTACTTGAAATAAACAGAGAGACAATTAATAAAGATGAGCTCAATGAATACTATCTTGAAGAATTTGAAAATGAATTACTAAAGGAAATTGGGTTTTTATGAAAAAATTAGAATTTTGTAAAAATACATTTGAAATAGATCCTCATGGAATTCTAATTTGGTCAAAATTTAACATAGCAATTGTTTCAGATTTACATTTAGAAAAAGGATCAAGTTATGCGAAGTACGGACAATATCTCCCTCCACATGACAGTTTAGAAACATTAATTAATTTAGAAAAAATTCTATTAAACTATAAAATTAAAAAAATTATTCTTTTAGGTGATACTTTTCACGATAAAAATGCGCTAAATAGAATGAATACTCAAACTCTAAAAAAGTTTAAATTATTAACCAATCTTTATGAATTAATTTTCATTGAGGGAAACCATGATAAAAATGTTTTTTACAATATTCCAAGTCACAAAACTATTCTATTGAATGGTATTGAGTTCATTCACGAAGCAACTATTGATAATAGATTTCAAATATCTGGACATTATCACCCAACTTTATCTATTAAAATAAATGGAAAAAGAGTAACTGAAAAATGTATTTTACAAACTGAGAGTAAATTAATTCTTCCTTCATTTGGAAAGTTTACTGGTGGACTAACAATTAATAATAAAATATTTAAGCCTTATTTAAAATCTGATTTTAATGCTTATATATGTTCAAATAAAAATGTATATAAATTTTCTTCATCAGATTTAAAAACAAATGTTAAATGAAAAGTATTTAAATAAAGTAATCGATTTTGCCTGGGCAGATGAAATAAGTTTTGAATCAATAAAAGAACAAACTGGTTTAAATGAAAAAGAAGTTATAAAATTGATGAGAAGTAACCTCAAGTCCAGAAGTTTTAAACTTTGGCGTGAAAGAGTATCTGGAAGAAAATCAAAACATAGTAAAATAAATTATAAATAATAATTATAGAAGATTTTAGTGGAAGATATTTTAAAGAAATATAATGCAACTGGAATTAAAATTCCAAAATTTATGATTAAATGGATGAGGTCAAACCACGCTGGAGAAACAGGAGCAGTTTGGATATACAGAGGGGCAAGATGCATTTTTTGGAATAAAAAGATATCTAAAATGTCAAAAGAACATATTTTGACCGAAACAAATCATCTGATAGTGATGGAAAATCTGTTAACCCTAAATGAAAAAAGCAAATTACTTTTTTTATGGAGAATTATGGGGTTTGTTCTAGGTTTTTTCTCAGCAATATTTGGTTATAAATTCTTTTGCATTACTGTTGATGCTGTTGAAACTTTTGTTGAGAAACATTACAATGAACAAATTTATTATTTATTAAATAATAATTTAAATTATAAGTTGGCTATGGTTTTAAAAAAGTGTTGTGATGAAGAAGTTGAACACCAACAAGATGCAAGATCAAAAGTGTTAGAAAAGGATAAAAGCACATTTACTTATTTTTGGAAAAAAATTGTTGGATCAGGTTCTAATATGGCTGTCAATATTTCAAAGTTAGTTTAGTAATATGATAAAAGTTCTTTATGATGGCAAGTGTGGATTATGTAATAAAGAGATTAGTTATTACAAAAAAATTGCAAATAGTAAAATATTTGAATGGTTAGATATTGCTAATAACCCTAAAGATTTAAAACAATTTAATGTTAAACAATCTGATGCACTTTTATACTTGCATGCATTTGATGCTGATAATATTAAATATATAGGAATTGATGCCTTCATTTTAATTTGGAAAAATCTTTCTTACTGGAAATACCTAGCATTAATTGCATCTTTACCAATAATTAAAAGTTTATTATCTATAATTTATAATAAATTTGCTCATTATAGATTTAATAATTTAGAACATTGTAAAGTTAGTAAGAATAATGCTTAACAAAATTAAATATAAACTTTTCGGAAAATTTAAAAACAAGAGACGTTTAGAGCAAATGAAAAAAAATCCTTTTAAAAGAGTTGATTCCGAAAAAATGACTGATATTGAAAAAATGGATAAAGGGTTTAATGGTAAAACTTATTCTATAAATGGTATGGATGTAGATTTTTGATCAAGAAAACTAATATTTTGATTTTAAAGTTTTTTTTAGTTAAGTTAGAAGAAGTTTTAAGAGGAAAAATAATGATGAAATATATTATAAGTTTAATTGCAATACTCGGTTTATTTATAAACCCTGGTTTTGCTAATGGGCATAAAAAAATAAAAGTAGGTATGATTACCACGTTATCTGGAGGAGGTTCAGGTCTTGGAATTGACGTGAGAGATGGCTTTTTACTAGCAGTTAAAGGTGATAAACATTTTGAAGTAATAATAAAGGACGATCAAAGAAAACCAGATATTGCGGTTCAAATTGCTGATAAGATGATTCAATCAGATAAAGTTGATGTTCTAACAGGAATTATTTGGTCAAATTTAGCCATGGCTGTAGTGCCAGCAGCTGTTAAACAAGGAAAATTCTATTTGTCTCCAAACGCAGGACCATCAAAATTAGCAGGTAAAGGTTGTCATAAAAATTATTTCAACGTTGCTTGGCAAAATGATAATTTGCATGAAGCAGCGGGTGGATATGGAAATACAGCAGGATATAAAAACTCATTTATACTTGCCCCTAATTATCCAGCAGGTAAGGATGCGTTAACAGGATATAAAAGATTTTTTAAGGGTAAAATTGAGAAAGAATTATATACGAAACTTGGTCAAAAAGATTATGCAGCAGAAATTGCTCAAATTAGATCATCTAAAGCCGATAGTATATACTTCTTTTTACCTGGTGGTATGGGTATTTCATTTATGAAACAGTTATCTCAATCAGGTATAAATATTCCAGTTATTGGACCAGCTTTTTCATTTGATCAAGGTATTTTAAAAGCTGTTGGTGATGCAGCCCTAGGTGTTAAAAACACTTCCCAATGGTCAAAAGATCTTGACAACAAAGCTAACAAGAAATTTGTCCAAGACTTTCAAAAAGAATATGGACGATTGCCTTCATTATATGCATCTCAAGGGTATGATACTGGTAAATTGTTAATTTCGGCTTTAAATACAGCAGATGTTAAAAACCAAGATAAATTTAGAAACGCATTGAAAAATGCAAATTTTGAAAGTACTCGTGGTTCTTTTAAATTTGATACAAATCAGCATCCTATTCAAGACATTTATGTAAGAGAAGTTATCAAAGAGGGTAAAATTCTAACAAATAAAATTATATCAACGGGTCTTAAGAGTAGGTCAAATGCTTATGTTAAAGATTGTCCTTTAAAATGAAATACAAATAAGTGAGTTTAAATAACTCACTTATTATCATAGCATGGAATTTCAATTATTAATTGAACAACTTTTAAACGGTTTGCAATTTGGAACAATGTTGTTTCTCATGTCTGCTGGTTTGACTTTAGTATTTGGAGTTATGGGATTGATTAATCTCGCACATGGTTCCTTTTACATGATTGGTGCTTTTGGAGCAGCTCTTTTTGCAGAGATTACAGGATCTTTTTTTATTGGATTAATAAGTAGTTTTATTGTTGCAATGTTTGCAGGGGTAATAACTGAAATTTTAGTAATTAGAAAGTTATATAAAAAAGAC
The DNA here is from genome assembly GCA_002691795.1 of SAR116 cluster bacterium. Classification (GTDB taxonomy): domain Bacteria; phylum Pseudomonadota; class Alphaproteobacteria; order Puniceispirillales; family Marisalimonadaceae; genus TMED54. The sequence continues at coordinate 9,601 of NZIY01000060.1, read as the reverse complement.
CACTTAGATCAGGTTCTGGCAACTTTTGCTTTAATATTAATTTTTTCTGAGGGAATTAGATGGCTTTTTGGAGCTTATCCTCTTTATCTGAATATACCATCTCAACTTAATGATAGCATTTCTCTTCCCTTAGAAATTATTTATTCTAAATACAGACTTTTAATTATTGCGATTGGGGTTCTAATAGCATTTTTCTTATATATATTGACTTCTAAAACTTTATTAGGAATTAGAATAAAAGCAGGTCAAAACGATAGAGAAATGATTTCTGTTTTGGGAGTTAATATTAAAACTCTTTATACAATTGTATTTGCATTAGGAGCTGCATTAGCTGGTTTATCTGGGGCATTGATAGGTGCAATTCAATCTGTTGAGGTTGGTATGGGCGAACCAGTTTTGATATTAGCATTTGTAGTAATTATCATTGGTGGAATTGGTTCAATTAAAGGTGCATTTGTTGGCGCTTTGTTAGTAGGAGTTACAGATACGTTAGGGCGTTTTTTACTTCCTGAATTGTTTAAATTATTTTTTGATAACGCTGATGCAAATTTAATTGGTTCTTCCATAGCATCAATGTCAATATATATACTTATGGCAATCGTTTTAATTTTTAGGCCATCAGGTTTATTTGGCGAAAGATCAGCATGATGTCGGAAAAGAAATTAAATTTAATAATTCTAATTTTTTTATTTTTAGTACCTTTATTTTCAATTCTTTTAAATAATATTTATATAACAACATTATTTTCAAAGATTGTGATTTTATCTATTGCAGGTATTGGTTTAAATTTAATATTAGGGTATGGAGGTATGGTCTCTTTTGGTCATGCTGCTTTTTTTGGTTTAGGAGGGTATGTAACAGGAATTTTAGCTTTTCATTTTAATAATTACGAGCCTATCAGAATATTATTTTTTGAATTTGAAGGAACCAATCAATTATTATTTATCTGGGTTTTTACCTTAATTTTATCATCTATACTAGCTCTTTTTATTGGGTATTTTTCATTAAGAACAACAGGTGTATATTTTATAATGATAACATTAGCATTTGCTCAAATGTTATATTATTTTTCAATAAGTTGGCCTACTTATGGTGGAGAAGATGGATTATCACTTTCACTTAGAAACCAAATCCCTTTTCTTAATACCATGGATCCTATTACTTTTTTTTATATTTGTTATGTATGGTTAATTGTAACAATAATATTTGTAAAATTTATTTTAAATTCTCCATTAGGAATTTCATTAAAAGCTAGCAAAGAAAATGTGGATAGAGTTAGGTCAGTTGGAATTAACCCTAAAAAAGTTAAACTAATTTCATTTATAATATCTGGAGCAATAACAGGTTTGGCTGGTTCTTTATATGCTGACCTTAATAGATTTGTAAGTCCAACAATTTTAAGTTGGCAAATGTCTGGTGAAATTATGATTTTAGTCATTTTAGGGGGAATGTTTAGACTTTATGGGCCAATTTTGGGTGCTTTCTCTTACATTATATTAGAACAATTTCTTGGTGGCATTACAGAAAATTGGCAATTTTGGCTTGGTTTTATAATTCTTTTAGAAGTGCTTTATGCAAAGGCAGGAATAATGAGTTTTTTAATTAAAGATAAGTATAATGAAAAAACCAGTTCTTGAAATTAATAAACTTAGTAAATCATTTGGAGCTTTAAAAGCTAACAATAATTTAAATTTAAATTTATTTAAAAATGAAATTCATGCCTTAATTGGCCCAAATGGTTCTGGTAAGTCAACATTAGTTAGACAAATATCAGGATTTTTAAAACAAGATAGTGGTCAAATCTATCTTAAAGAAATTGACATTTCCAATCATTCAGCTGAGCAAAGATCAAGAATGGGTGTTGCTAGAAGTTTTCAAATTTCTTCTGTTATAAATTCATTTAAAGTTATAGATAATTTAAGGTTATCCATTATGGGTAGAGATGGAGGTTATTTAAATCCATTAAATAATATCTATAAAAATAAAGATTATAGTGATGAAGCATATGATTTACTTAAAATTGTGGATTTAGAAAATAAGGCTAATAATCTAGTAAGTACTTTAAGTCATGGTGATAAAAGAAAACTAGAGATAAGTTTGGCTTTATCTATGAAGCCAAAGTTATTTCTTTTTGATGAGCCAATGGCTGGATTAGATAAAACATCATCACAATTGATGATTGATTTATTTAAAAAATTAAAAGTTAAAGCTCCAATTTTACTTATAGAACATGACATGGAATCAGTATTTGCATTAGCTGATAGAATATCAGTGTTAGATTATGGAAGCGTAATTGCATCTGGAAATGAAATAGAAATAAAATCAAATGCCAAAGTTCAAGAAGTTTATCTTGGGGATGGAAATTGAGTATAATTCTTAAAATAGACAAACTAAGTGCGTGGTATGGTGATTCCCGTGTGTTAGAAGAAGTAGATATAGAAATAAAAGATGGAGAAATTGTTGCTTTACTTGGTAGAAATGGAATGGGAAAAACTACTACTCTACATTCAGTATGCGGGGTAATAGAAAAAATTTCTGGTAATATATTTTTTAAAAATAATTTAATTTCAAATTTACCAAGTTATGAAATATCTAAATTAGGCATTGGTTTAGTTCCTGAAGGCAGAAGAATTTTTTCAAATCTAACTGTTGAAGAAAACTTGATTGTTGCTTCTAGGAAGGGTTACTGGGATCTAGAGAAAATTAAACAAATTTTCCCAAGGTTATCTGAGAGGCTAACTCAAATGTCAAATTCTTTATCTGGTGGTGAGCAGCAAATGTTAGCAATTGCAAGAACTCTTATGACGAATCCAAAGTTGTTAATTTTGGATGAAGCAACTGAAGGTTTGTCGCCAAATATAAGAGATGAGATATGGACAATCATTTCTGAAATTAAAAAAAAGGATGTTTCAATAATTTTAGTAGATAAATATTTGAATAAAATAAAACAATTTGCAGACAAGTTATATATTCTTGACAGAGGAGAAAACGCTTGGAATGGAAAACCTTCTTTATTAACTGATCAGATTATTAAGAAATATTTATCGGTCTAAATTTTTAATTAAATGACAAATCCCCAAGATCTTGTGTAACCACTCCAGTGAATTCAATAGTTTTGGGTGTTAGTGTTTTTACATACTTTTGAATATTTTCCTGAATAAGTTTTTCAATATTTTTCATAATTTCATTGTTTGGAAATTCCCAAATAACTACACTTACATTAGGCGTATTTGGGTTTTTCAAGGATCTAAATCTTACACCTTTAACAGTTTGAAGTAGAGATGGCCATTTTGTTTCTAGCATTGACTCAAAAAGTTCACAGTCTTCATTACTTGAAAATGTTCTAACAAATATTTTTACTAACATACAACTACCTTACACTTTATTTTTAAATATTTTGATCTATAGTTAGGGTACATAACTTGAGGACATTATGGTAGAATTATTTGTAAGAAAAGATGTTGCATTTAGGGCTTTTAAAATTGCTTTAATTGTTGGTGTTATTTTAGCAGGAATAAATCATGGAGATCATATCATTAAGGGTGAGATGACTGGTAACAATTGGATCAAAATAATTGTTACTTTTTGTGTTCCGTATTGCGTTTCTTCATTTTCATCTGTAATGGCAATTAAAAAAGAACAGAACATATCCGTAATATAATAATTATTACTTATGATTAAATTAGGTTTGTTAGGAAATAATATATCAAAATCTGAAATGCCTAATTTTATGACAAAATTAGGAAACGAATTTGATTTTGAAATTAAATATGAACTTTTTGACAAGGCTTTAGAAAAAAAATTTAATTTCAAAAATTTTTTAAGCCAAATAAAAGAAAAAAATATTTTTGGTCTCAATGTTACTTATCCATTTAAAGAATTGGCCGTAGAACATTCAACTGAATTAAGTGAAGAAACAAAGTTAGTAAAATCAACTAATCTTCTTTTAATCAATGAGAGTATCACTTCACATAATACAGATTATATCGGTTTTCTAAATACTTATAAATTTAATTTTAATCAAAGGCCTTCCAAACTAGTTGTTTTAGGAGGTGGTGGTGTGGGTAAATCAGTTTGTTTTGCTCTAATTAAGTTAGGAGTTAAAGAACTTTATATAATTGAAAAAGATCACATTAAATTAGAAAAATTAATAAAGGATTTAAAGAAACAATACGAACAGGTATACTCAATAATGTTAGGTGAGTTGATTGAAAATCAGCGTGAATTTGATGGATTTCTAAATTGCTCTGAGCAGGGTCATGTAAANACTCCTGGTAACTCATTTGATGGTCTGAGGTTAAATAACAATCAATGGTGCTTTGACGTAGTTTATACACCTGCCATGACAACTTTTTTAAAAAATTCGGAGAAAAGTGGAGCAAAAATAATTACTGGAATTGAGNTATTTTTATTCCAAGGAATTGAATCATTTATCATTTTTACAGAACAAGAAAAATTAAGAAAAAAAATAATGAACAATTATGACAAAATTAGAGAATACTTTTTTAAAAAGTTAATCATTTGATGATCTTAATTTCACTACATTAGAGCTAACTAAATTTTTTATTTCACTTTTTGTATAATTTAATTCCAATAAAATTTCATTTGTATGCTCACCAATTTGAGGTGGTATATTTTTTACGCCAACTGATTTTGATCTGCTAAACTTTATTGGAGAGGCTATACCTTGGTATTCATCTTTATTAAGAACCATTTGTCTTTCTTTTGTCTGAGGATGATTAATAGCTTCCTCAATATTCCTAACAGGACCAGCTGGAACACCTGCATTTAAAAGTTTTTCTGAAAAAGAGTTTCCATCAACTTCTTTAAGTGNATTTTGTAAATAATCAGTTAATTCTAATCTATTTTTAACTCTATCTGCATTAGTTTTAAATCTATCATCTTCTATTAAGTCNNCCAAATTGAGTGCTTTACAGAGTCTTGCAAATCCAGCATCGTTTCCAATTCCCATAAAAATTTCGTTACTAGCTGTATTGAATTTGTCATATGGGGATATATTAGGATGAGAGTTTCCTGTTGCTTTTCCAGGTTTTTTACTTAAGAAAAAATTTGCATTGTGAGGATGCATTAAAGCTAGAGATGAGTCATATAATGTCATATCAAGGTACTGGCCTTTATTTGAGATATTTCTTTCTTGTAAAGCCATTAAAACTCCAATTGCAGAATATAAACCAGTGCCCATATCAACAAAAGGAGCACCCATTCTTACACTGCCGTTCTCTGGTGTTCCGTTTATGGACATCATTCCAGTCATTGCTTGAACAATTGCATCATAACCAGGTGCACCACCTAGTGGACCTTCTTGACCAAAACCAGAAATTTTACAATAAATAAGTTTTGGAAATTTTTCTTTTAAAACTTCTTTATATCCTAACCCCCATTTTTCCATTGTTCCTGTTTTGAAATTTTCAATAAGAACATCTGCATCTTCTAGAAGTTTTAGTAATATTTCTTTTCCTTTATCCGACAATAGATCAAGTGCAATTGATCTTTTGTTTCTATTTACATTTATAAAATATGATGCCATTCCATTTGAAAATGGTGGACCCCATCCTCTTACTTCGTCACCAATGTGAGCTTCTACTTTTATAACATTAGCACCATGATCAGCTAGAATCTGAGTTGCATAAGGTCCTCCAAGAACTCTAGTTAAATCTATTATTTTTAAATTTTCCAAAGCATGTTTCATTTTATTTCCTATGGTTTTGATTAGTATGATCTTGGTAAATTAAGTATTTTTTCTGATATGTAATTTAATATCATCTGTGAACTAACAGGTGCTAACTTTGGTATTAAGGATTCTCTTAATAATCTCTCAACATGATACTCTTTTGCGTATCCCATCCCGCCCAAAGTCACAACAGCTTGAGTTGCCGTTTTAAATGCTACTTCTGCAGCATAATATTTTGCAGCATTGGCAAGTCCGCCAGAATTTTGACCTTGGTCATATTGATATGCAGCTTTTGATATTAATAATTCGGCAGCCTCAAGCTCTATCCATAATTCAGCTAAAGGATGTTGAATACTTTGATTTTTACCAATCGGTCTATCAAATACAATTCTTTCATTAGCGTACTTTACAGCTTTTTCTAGAGCATCTTTTCCAATTCCTAAAGCTTCCGCTGCAATTAATATTCTCTCAGGATTTAAGCTATCTAAAATATATCTAAAACCTTTGCCTTCTTCTCCAATTCGATCTTCTTCAGATATTTCTAAATTGTCAAAAAAGATTTGATTACTATCAACAGAACCTCTTCCCATTTTTTTTATTTCTCTAACTTCAATTTTTGTTCTATCAAAGTCTGTATAAAATAAAGTTAATCCATCAATATTATGTTTTGTTTCTCCCAATTTGGATGTTCTTGCTAAAAGTAAAATTTTGTTCGCAATTTTTGCTGTAGATGTCCAAATCTTTTGTCCATTTATTAAATATCCACCTTGGATTTTACTTGCTGTGGTTTTTATTTTTCCAGTATCTAACCCAGCGTCGGGTTCTGTCACCCCAAAACATGTTTTGTTATATCCAGAAATTAAGTTAGGTAACCAATTTTTTTTTTGTGTTTTAGTACCATGAACAACAATAGGGTGTGGCCCAAAAATATTAATATGTATTGATGACGCAGCAGACATGCCACCACCATTTCTAGTTATATTTTGCATAAATAGAGCTGCTTCTTGAATGCCTAAATTGGATCCTCCGTATTCTTCAGGCATACACATGCCTAGCCATCCGCTTTTGGCAACTTCATCATAAAATTCGAAAGGAAATTCTGATTTTAAATCTAAATCTAACCAATAATTATCATCAAATTTTGATGAAATTTTTTTAGCCGCTTCAACAATGTGTTTTTGTGTTTCTGTTAATTCAAATGGCATGAAAATTATCTATGAGATGAGTGATAAATGTCATTTGGCTCCATTTCAGTAGCGATAGCTAGTCTATTAGTCATATTAAAAAAACCAGTAATTAAACTTATGTCCCAAATCTCTCTGTCAGAGAAACCATTTTTACTCAATTCATCCCTTGATTTTTTATTTACGTGAGAAGGCTTTTTTGTAAGCTCTTTGACATATCTGAGCATTACTTGGTGTTTTTTTGCTAAATTTGTTGCTTCTAAGTTTGAAATTAATCTTTCTCCTAATTGAGGGTCTCCAGATAATTCTCTTACAGCTGACCCATGTGCAACAATACAGTAATAGCAGTGATTTAAAGATGAAACAGTAACTGCTATCATTTCTCTTTCTAACTTTGTTAAGCCAGAATCTCCAAGCATAATAGAATTGTATAATTTGGTAAAACCTTCAAACTGTTTTGGAAAATTAGAGAAAGCAGTCAGTACATTTGGGACAAANCCAATTTTTTNCTTAACAATTTTTAAATAATTTTCAGCATTTAAATCATCTTTAGTTTTTTTCTTATTTTTAAGATTTAAACTTGTGATTTTATTTTTTGCCAATTGTCTTGGTATTTTAGTCATTATCACTCCTTAATCCAATTAGGTTTTTTCTTATTAAAAAAAGCATTTATACCCTCTTTTGCTTCATTAGTATCCCAAATATCTGCTAATCTGTTAATTGTTAGATTTACAATATTTTGATCAATAGCATAAGATAAATCTCTTACTAGTTTTTTTGATTCTAATATTGAGTTAGGGGCTGAGTTCTTAAAACTATCTATAAATTCAGATATTTTAGAATTAATTTTATTTTCTTCATATATAAAATCAATTAACCCAAATTTAACTCCATCTTCAGGTCCAAAAACTTTTGCAGAAGTAAATAAGTGGATTGCGTTTTTTTCGCCAATTTTCTTTACTACATAAGGACTTATTGTCGCTGGTATAAGACCAAGTTTTGCTTCTGTTAATGCCATCTTAATATCTTTAACTGAAAAAACAAAATCGCATATTGACATGATTCCAATTCCACCACCAAAGGCATTACCTTCTACTTTACCAATAATAGTTTTAGGACAATTGTAAAGTTTTAGAAGTAAGTCAGCAAGTTTAGATGCTTCTTTAATTCTATTTTCTCTTGGTGCAGATAGTTGTTTTTTCATCCAAGATAAATCACCTCCAGCACAAAAACTTTTCCCGTTTGCTGAAATTAAAATAAGAGATGATGTATCTTTTGATAACACATCAATACAAAGGGTTAATTCGTTGATGACATCGAGTGTAAGTGCATTATGAACATCTGGATCGTTTAACCTAATTTCAGTTGCAATATTATTAATTTTTGTAATTATAAGCTTCTTGAAATTCATAAAAATTCTACATTCTAAAAAGACCAAATTTTGTTTCTTTAATTTTTGAGTTCAAACTTATTTGTAGACACTGTGATAGAATATTTCTTGTATCTCTTGGATCTATTACCCCATCATCCCACAATCTGGAAGATGAATAAAGTGGATTTGATTGATAATCAAATTGTTTGACCAATTTAGAAAAAAATTCTTTTTCCATCTTTTCATTCCAGTCTTCGTTTTTCTTTTTAACATTTATTCTTTTAAGCTGAAGTAAAACATTTGCTGCTTGTTCTCCACCCATGACTGATATTTTTGAACTTGGCCATATCCATAAAAAATTAGGCTGAAACGCTCTTCCACACATACCATAATTACCAGCTCCAAAACTACCACCTACGATGACAGTTATTTTGGGAGATTTTGAATTTGAAACAGCATTAATTAATTTAGCACCATTCTTAGCAATTCCAGTATGCTCGGCTTGTTTGCCAACCATAAAACCGGTTATGTTTTGAAAAAATATAATTGGTACTTTTCTCTTACTACAAAGTTGAATGAAATGAGTTCCTTTTTGTGCACTCTCAGAAAATAAAACTCCATTGTTGGCTATTATTCCACAACTGATATCGTTTATTTTTGCAAAACCTGTTATAAGAGTTTTTCCATAATTTGGTTTAAATTCATCTAAATCAGAATCATCAATTATCCTCATTATAATTTCACTTATATCAAATGGTTTTTTTAGATCGCTTGGGACAATTCCTATCAGTTCTTCATTGTTATGTATTGGTAACTTTGTTTTTTGATCAAATTTTTTTTGAGTAATATTTGCATTTTTAATGCATTGGCGAGTTAATTCTAAAGCATGATAATCATCATCTGCAAGATAGTCAGCAACACCTGAAATTTCTGTATGAACTTTACCACCTCCTAGATCTTCAGCAGAGATGTTTTCACCAATTGCTGCTTTTACTAGAGGTGGTCCTGCTAAAAAAATAGTCCCCTGGTTTTTTACAATTATAGTTTCATCAGACATTGCTGGGACATAGGCCCCACCAGCAGTACAACTTCCCATAACAACTGCCACTTGCATTATATTCTTAGAAGACATTTTTGATTGATTATAAAAAATCCTACCAAAATGATCTCTATCTGGAAAGACTTCGTCTTGATTTGGAAGATTTGCTCCTCCTGAATCNACAAGATATATGCAAGGCAAGTTATTTTGCATTGCAATTTCTTGAGCTCTTAAATGTTTTTTCACAGTAATAGGATAATATGTACCCCCTTTTACCGTATAATCATTACAAATTATCATTACATTTAAGTCAT
>NZIY01000059.1:4533-16519 GCA_002691795.1 SAR116 cluster bacterium | reverse complement strand
TTTTTTGGATTGACTCCATTACTTTGAGGTCATCGGACACTCCAAAGCCTAACTTAATTTTCATGTGGTCAAAGCCATTTTCGTAATGCATTAATGCTTCATCTGATAATCTTTCCGCCTCATCTTTACCATTAAGTCTATAAAAACCTGTTGCATAAGGCTTTATTTTTTTTCTAAAAGCTCCACCAAGTAATTGGTAAATAGGTTTTTTATAATACTTTCCTGCAATATCCCATAAGGCGATATCAATGGCACTAATACCTGAAATTACGGAACCTTTACGTCCAAAATCTCTTGTTTGATTATACATTTTGAACCAAATTCTTTCGATATCGAGAGGATTTTCATTAATAATTAAATCTTTTAATGAGTTTTCTATTACAGCAGCAGAAATTTGAGGCGGCTCTAATCCTTGACAAAAGGCTTCTCCCCATCCTGTAATTCCATCATTAGTTTCTACTTCAACTATTGTTGCAGATCTTTTNTTTACCCAACCTTGAGAAAANGNAAAAGGNGTTTCTAANNGAGANTGAATNACATGAACTTTTAAGGATNTNATTTTAATANTCATAATATAATAAANTATTATAATTTNTNANTTACAACAACTTAATTGGANATTAATCNCTTTTNATTCTNCCTCTAAGNGTTAAAGGAAGTTGAGCNAGCATNAANATNCCNACNAGTGGNAATAAAATAAAAACTTTTACAAAAACCCATTCTTNAGTNGAATAATTTCTCCAAATAATTTCATTTGTTATTGTTAAAAACCCGAAAAACAAACCCCATCTCAAGCTTAACAAAAACCAAGTTTCTTCAGTTAAAAAAAATTGTGATCCAAAAAATTGTTTCATCATTGGTTTTCTGTATAGAANACCTCCTAACAAAACTAAAGAAAATAGACCATTATATATAGATGGTTTAATTTTTACAAAAATCTCTTCATTATATATAAATGCAAGAGCAGAAAGTAATCCAGACAAAACAATTGAAAAAATCTGAAATTTAGCAATTCTTTTTTCTATTAAATAAAAGGTAANCAAAACTAAAAAACTAAATAAAGAGGAAATTAATGCAGCAATTATAATTGACTGATATTGTGCTATAATAAAAAAAGTAGTTATAGGTAAAATTTCAAAAAAAAATGCTTTTAATTTCATATCTTATTGTCCAAGAAGAGATTTTGTAAACTCTGGATTTTTGCTTTCACTTCTCAGCCATATATTAAAAAAAAGTTCATTAAATTCTTGGTCGTCACTTTCATAAATCTTTTCATTATCATAATAGAAAAAGGATTTATCATTTATTTTTATAGCTATAAATTTTTTATTGATTTCTGTATTTACGTAAATTGATTCAAGTAGACTTTTCCAGCTCTGTTCTTTTTNTTTTGAAATATTTTGCTGTTGTTTTATATCATCAATTGTCTCTTTAACTAATGTATCTTTATCAATTGATCGGTTATATTTAAGAATAATTGCCAATTCTCTAGAATTAAGTTTTTTTGAGCTGGAATATAATTCAGCATCATAGACATTCCAGAATAAAATTGAATAATTTGCATTTCCTATTAAAATTTTTTTATCAATATGTTTTGATAATATTAATTCACTTTTAGCATCTAAAAAAGAAGTGTATTTTCCATAAGCTATTTTTGAAAATAATAAAAGTAAACTAATTAGAAAAATTTTAAACAATGATGTTACCAAGACTTAATATTTAATGGACTAACGGTTTTAGCTGTTTTACCTTTTAAAAATACCAATGTGACAGAACCAATGTCTATCCCAAATTTACTTACATAAGCTCTATTAATAGCAACATTACTATCTTGCTTATAAATCCAATCGTTAAATTTTACTTTGAGGTTTGAACCTTTCATATTTAAATAAATATCGTAAGTCCAATTAAGTGCATTTCCGACTGATGAACCTGTTGCTAATCCTTCAACATCATCTGCGCTACCTTCATATTTTATTGAGTTTTTATTTTCATTTAATTTTTTAATTTTCCAAATTCTTGTAGCTTTTTCACCATCGTCATAAATAAATTTTTCATCAAGTGTAAGAATGTTTTGATCAACACTTCCTTTTATTTTAACTCTGAACTGTCGTCTAAGTTTTCCGAATCTATCTTCAAAAATTCCATAGGCCACTGTTTCACCTTTGAAAAATTCAAAAAGATTAAGATTTGGAGTTTTATTTTCAAAATCTTTCATATTATTACTCGAACAACCATACAATAGGAATATTATTAAAGAAATTAATAAAATTCTGAAACTTTTTAAATAAACATACATACATAAACTCGTTATAAGTTAGTTAATTAATTCTGAAAAAATTTTGTAGGAATTAATTCTCTCTTTTTCATCATGACACCAAGTTAATATAGTTAATTCATCAAAATCATTATTATCTCTAATAGACGAAATTTTGTTTTTCACAGTTTCAGATGATCCAACTATTGAACTGCTTATCATATTTTTAAATTCTGACATCCAATTATTTTCATTTAATTTAGATAATGCATCTTTAGGCGATTTTAAAGTATCAAGTTCGCCATAATTTCTTGCTATTTTCCAGTATGCTCTTGAAGAAAATAAATACTCTGCTTTTTCGTCATCATCTGATGCTAAAGCCCATAAACATACATTAACTTTTGGTTTATTTAAGAACCTACTTGGTTTAAAATTTTCTTTATAATTTTTTATTGATTCACCTATACCTTTACCTTCAGTTATGAAATATGCAAAACAATATGGTATTCCAAGGTATGCTGCTAATTGTGCTCCATAATTTGATGTTCCTAACATCCATATTTCTGGTGAGGTATCACTTATTGGTTGAGCCTTTAATCTTTTAAATGGATGCCCATCTAACAAATCGTTATTTGTTACCCATGCGATTAAATCTCTTACATGTGAGGGAAAGTTCTCTGAAAATTCTCTATTATTTAAATTTAAAGCCAGAGCAGTTCGTCCATCAGAACCAGGAGCTCTTCCTAGTCCAAGATCTATTCTATTTGGTGCTAGAGAATTAAGTACTCTGAATTGTTCAGCTACTTTGAATGAAGAATAATGAGGAAGCATTATGCCAGCGCTTCCAATCCTAATTTTATTAGTTTTTGCAGCTATCGCTGCCATTAAAACTTCTGGTGCGGTGCCAATTATTGTTGGATGATTGTGATGTTCAGATATCCAAAATCTGGAATANCCTNACTCNTCTGCNATTATNCTTAAATTTAANGTATCGTTTATAACCTGNTCNTGACACTTATTNGCTATTGCTACAGATTGATCTAAAATTGAGAGNTTCATAAATTATANTTTNATNTTATATGTTTNTNNTGCATTTTGGTAAAAAAGTTTATTCTTTTCANNATNTGAAAAATTAGCNCTGATTTTTTTAAAAGCGTTCCANAAAACTCCNTAGCTACANCTACCTTTATCAACNGGAAAGTTNCTTTCGAACATACATCTGTCNNTNCCAAANAAATCAATAGTTTCAAAAAACCATGATTTCCANANTTCTGANAATTGATCTGATGNNGGTGGCTTTNNATTTAAATTAAANTTAGANCCACATACTTTCATNCCAAGGCCGCCNAANTTAACTTTTATGTTTNGAAAAACTGCAAGTCTCATCATTGAACGTCTCCATTCACGATGAGTAATACCTTGTTTACCTTCATATGGTCCAACGTGGATGGGGCCTCCAATATGATTTAAAATTATAGACAAATTTGGTAAAGTTTTTGCGATAAATTCTAATTCATTTAATTGAGTATGGTAAATCCAAAAATCTAAAGATAGATTATTTTTTTCTAAAACTTTTGCGCCTTCCAAAAAGTTGGGATCTAGCATAATACTAGTTTTTGTTTTCACAGCTCCTGAACTAATTCTTTCATCGTCATGAGCTGCTAATAGCATTCTTATACCTGTTAATTTCCCATTACTAATTTCAATCCCCTTTTCAATAACTGGGATTAATTTATTTCCGTATCTTAAATCTAATGCACCTACAATTGAATTATTAACAGAACATTGATTTAATTTATTATTTTTGGATTCTAAAAATTGTTTGTAAGCAAACTTTATCTCTGGAAGAGTTGATGATTCATTTGAGTTTTGATTATAAATTTTCGTATTTGCAGATGACATAATGTAAACACTAGCCTTGATATTATGACCAGATTTTTGGATATCTTCGATAAAATCATCATTTAAGTACTTCCCAAACTCTAGGTTCCATAGATGATGGTGCGGATCTATTATTTCTAGATCAGGAATTAATGCTTCTTCTTTGTGAAGATTAAGCCATTTTTTATTTATAGGTAAATATGGATTTTTTTTATTCATTTGATAATAATATACTTTATAAATAAAAATTAAAATTTCTAATTAGGGTCATATGAATAAAAAAGAATATAAATTTATTAAAATTAAAAAAGTATCTGGATCTATTGGGGCAATTATTGAAAATATAAAATTAAATGATGAATTGACAGATGAAATTTTTGATGAGATTTATGATGCTTTTTTAGAGTATCAAGTTATTTTTTTTAGAGATCAAAAATTTTCCCCTGAAAGTCAAAAATCTTTTGCAAATAAAATTGGAACTCCAATAATATATCCTTTTGTTAAAGGGTTAGAGAATTTTCCTGAAATCACACCAATTCTTAAAAAAGAAACAGATACCAATAATTTTGGTGGTATATGGCACAGTGATACTACNTACCAAGATGAACCGCCAAAAGGAACAATGTTATACGCTTTAGAGGTGCCTGATTTTGGAGGTGATACAGAATTTTCAAATCAATATATTGCTTACGATACTTTATCTGAAGGGATGAAAAACTTTTTAAATGATCAAAAAGCCGTAAATATTTCTGGCAAAGGTAAAGTTGCGAAAACGAGGTCTGATATTATGAAACACTCCTCAGTTGGATTAAATGGTGATGAGTTAGAAGCAACACATCCTGTCGTAAGAACGCATCCAGAAACAAAAAGAAAATCATTATATGTTAATGAAGCACACACTACACATTTTATAGGAATGAGTGTAGAGGAAAGCACTCCAATTCTTGAGTATTTATTTAAACATCAAATTAAGTCAGAATTTACTTGTCGATTTAAATGGGAAAAGGGCTCTGTGGCTATTTGGGATAATAGATGCACAATGCATTATCCAGTTAATGATTATCATGGATATAGGAGATTAATGCATAGAATTACTTTTCAAGGCGATAAGCCATTTTAATGGAGATGTTATGAGTCAGAAAAAAAATTTTTATAATATTAATAATTTGGAAGAAGGCATAAAAAGAAAACTTGGAGAAGGCTTAGAAACAAGTATATTTTGTGGTGACCAAGCAATGATTTCTGTAGTAACAATTAAACCTAATTGTACTGGACAAATTCATTCTCATCCTGAAGAGCAATGGGGCATTATGCTAGAAGGCTCCGGTATAAGAATTCAGGGAGGTGAAAGAATAAATATCAAGAAAGGTGATTTCTGGTTAACACCAGGTAATGTAGATCATGGTATTGAGGCTGGTGAGAATGGAGCAAAGGTTATGGATATTTTTAGCCCACCGCGAGATCAGTATAAAAAATCTGGATCAGGTTTTGGAGTTTGAGGTAGGTAGTTTATATGAAAATTAAATATTTCATGAGTCATGGAAGTCCTTGGACTTTTCTTGGACATAAAAAAATTTATGATCTTTCAAAGAAATATAGTTGTGATTTAGATATTATGCCTGTCAATTATGGAGAGATTTTTCCAGTATCTGGTGGTCTTCCNGTACATAAACGACCATTGCAAAGACAAAAATATAGATTACAAGAATTAAAACGATGGTCAGAATTTTTAAAGATTAAGCTTAACCCTGAGCCAAAACATTTTCCATCGAGAACTCTTTTACCATCCAAAATAATTATTTCTGTAAAGATGTTAAATTTTGAAAATGTGGGTGATATAGCATATGCAATTATGGAGGGTCTATGGATTAAAGAAATGGATATAGACGATCCAAAAAACCTAAAGAAAATTTTGACAAGATTTCTTAAAACTGCTGATGAAATTATTGAATTTTCTGAGAGCAAGCAAGTTGAAAAAGAAATGAATAAATATACGAAAGAGGCGATAGACCTTGCTGTTTTTGGAGCGCCAACATATATAATAGATAATCAAATTTATTGGGGGCAGGATAGATTAGAATTTTTAGAAAGATATATTAAAAGGAAAAAAAAATAGATTTTATTATTAGTAATCAATAAAGTAAAACGCGAAAAGAGATAATATTATGGATGATATAAAAAAAACANTAACCAATTTAAATACAGTTAAGTCAGATAAAAAAGAATTTAATTGGAAAGATCCTTTAGATTTAGACGGACAATTGTCGGAAGAAGAAAAACTAATTAGAGATACAGCTTATGNTTATGCTCAAGGTAGTTTAATGCCCAGAGTNGAAGATGCTTTTTTAGAAGAAAATACAGATTCAAAAATTTTTAAAGAGATGGGAGAACTTGGTCTTTTGGGAGTAACTATATCTGAAAAGTATGGTTGTGCTGGTGCATCTTATGTTTCTTATGGTTTAGTTGCTAGAGAAATTGAAAGAATTGATTCTGGTTATAGATCAATGATGTCAGTTCAATCTTCTTTAGTTATGCATCCAATAAACGCTTTTGGAAGTGAAGAACAGAAACAAAAATTTTTACCTAAACTTGCTAGTGGTGACTTTATAGGTTGTTTTGGACTAACTGAACCAGATGCAGGGTCTGATCCAGGTGGAATGAAAACTACAGCCAAAAAAGTGGATGGCGGTTATGAATTATCTGGGTCAAAAATGTGGATTTCTAACTCTCCAATAGCTGATGTTTTTATAGTGTGGGCAAAATCAGAGAATCATTCAAAAAAAATTAAAGGGTTTATCCTTGAAAAAGGAATGAAAGGCCTCAGTACTCCAAAAATAAATAAAAAGTTGTCATTACGTGCTTCTATTACGGGAGAAATTGTAATGGATAAAGTTTTTGTCCCTGAAGGAAATATGTTGCCAAATGTTGAAGGTTTAAAAGGTCCTTTTAGTTGTTTAAATAGAGCAAGGTACGGAATTTCCTGGGGTGTAATGGGTGCTGCTGAAGATTGCTGGCATAGAGCTTTACAATATACATTGGATAGAAAACAATTTGGTAAACCATTGGCNTCTACCCAACTAATTCAAAAAAAACTAGCTGACATGCAAACTGAAATAACATTNGGACTTCATGCATCTTTAAGAGTTGGAAGACTTTTTGATGAAGGNAAANTAGCNCCTGANNCAATTTCNATNGTAAAANGAAATAANTGTGGAAAGGCTCTAGATATAGCAAGATTGTCAAGAGANATGCATGGAGGNAATGGTATACANGCNGANTANCAAGTTATGAGACATCTAATGAANCTAGAAACTGTNAATACTTATGANGGTACACANGATGTTCATGCACTNATTTTAGGTAGAGCACAAACNGGTATTCAAGCTTTTTTTTAAATAAAGATTATTTATTNAANTCNTCTTCAATNTANACTTTAATTATNTCTTCAAAGCTATNTTCAGNTTTAAATCCTAANTCTAATGCTCTAGTAGTGTCTAAATCNCTTGCCCANCCTTGAACAATATTATCTATTTTAGGATCAATTTCATGNTTAATTAACTTAACTGNATCTTCACCAGCAACTTTTCTTAGTGCTTCAATTTGTTCTTCAACAGTTGCTGACAAACCTGGCATACTCAAATTTATTCTATTATTTAATTTCTTAGTATCAATTTCAGCTGCATGTAAGAGAAAGCCTGCCGCAGACCTTGGCGAAGCATGCCAATGTCTTACACTTGTACTAACAGGCAACCTTGCTTCTATTCCATTTAAAGGTTCTCTAATAATCCCAGAAAAAAATCCAGAAGCAGCCAGATTTGGTTTTCCTGGTCTAACACAAATTGTAGGCAATCGAATAGAAATTCCGTCAACCATACCTTTTCTGGAATAATCTGCTAAAAGTAATTCTGAAATTGCCTTTTGTGCTCCATAAGATGTTAATGGTGTGGTAAAAAAATCATCAGGAATTTTTTCTGGAAAAGGTGCTCCAAATACTGCTATTGAGCTTGTAAAAACTAGTTTTGGTTTATAATCATCGCCTAACTCTCTAATTGCCTCAAATAATCCCCAACTTCCTTTTGTATTAATGTTCCAACCTAAATCAAATTCTTCTTCAGCTTGCCCTGAAACTATTGCTGCTAGATGAAAAATAATATCTGGTTTAGAAGAAACTAAACTTTTACTAATTTCTTTTTTGGATATATCTCCAGTAATAATTTCAACTTCAAAGTTTGTATCATTTGGAAAGGGAGCTTTTACAATATCAAAAAGTTTAAATTTTTTAATTTCTTTACCTTTTACTGATTTTTTTATAATTAATTTATTTAAAAGTTTTTGCCCTACCATTCCTGCAGCGCCTAAAATTAAAACTTCCATTATTTCTCCTTAATTAAACATTGAATAATATGTAATAAAAAGCATAATTCAATTTTAAATAAAAGATAATCGAAAAATTTTAAAATGAAAAATATAAACTTTGAGAATATTAATGTCTTACCCATTTTAGATATCAGGAAAAATGTAGATCCAGAAAAACTTATTAATGCTTTGATTGATGGAAAAATAAATNCAGTAGAAATTACACTTAGAAATGATAAAGCATTTGATAACATAAAATTTATTCGTAAAAAATTTCCTAANTTAACACTTGGAGTTGGCACGATTATTAACATTGATCAACTTAAACGAGCTATAGATTTAGGAGCAGATTTTGGAATAAGTCCTGGCTTCGAAACTGAAATTATAAAATATGCAAAAGAGAATAATTTTTCATATATACCAGGTGTTTCAACTGCATCAGAAATCATATCATGTTTAAAATTTGATTTTAAATTCCTTAAACTTTTTCCTGCTGAACCACTTGGTGGTATATCATATTTAAACTCTTTAAGTGGTCCATTTCCTGATGTGTCATTTTGTCCTACAGGAGGAATTAATAGTGGTAATTATTTGTCTTGGTTATCTCAAAAAAATGTTTTGTGTGTTGGGGGTAGTTGGATAGCACCTAAAAATGACATTAACTATGATGAGATAAAAAAAAGAGCATTAGAAGTTTTAAAAAAATATTGAGGTTATGATGATAGATTTAAAAAATAAAGTTATAATGATATCAGGTTCTAATAGGGGAATTGGTAATGCAACTGCAAAACTTCTCAAAGAAAAAGGCTGCTTTTTAAGTTTAGCTGCAAGAAATNNTAAAGAAATTAATATAGGNGGAGATAATGTTTTAAAATGCATGTGGGATGCAAAAGAAAAAAAACTATCTAAAAATTGGGTGTCTGAAACTATTTCNCACTTTGGAAGAATTGACGGCTTGGTTATGAATGCTGGTGTTGAACTTGGAGGTGATTTAGAAGGTGATAGTGAAGAAGAATTTGATGAAATGTTTGAAGTTAATTTTAAGGGGCCATTAAGACTTGTTAGGGAAACTCTNCCTGAGTTAAGAAAAACAAGGTCAGGCAGAATAATTAACGTTGTGTCTNTAGCTGGTAAAAGACCAAGAAATCCAAAAATATTAGGTTATTCAGCATCTAAATTTGCTGCAATGTCTTTAACTAATGCAATAAGAATNTCAGGATGGGATGATGGTGTTAGAGCAACATCAGTTTGTCCTGGAATGGTTAGAACAAGAATGACAGATGAAGTAACTGTTCCTGATGGAGAATTCAAAATGGAACCCGAAGCTATTGCAGAAACTATATCTTATGCATTGACNTTACCAAATAGTGCTGCAGTTGCAGAAATACTTGTAAATAGTAGATTAGAATCAATGTTTTAGTATTGTGTATTATGAGAAAATCTAAAAGAGGAAATGTTGATCCATTTATAGTAATGGACGTTATGGAAAATGCTAGGAAAGCTGAAGAAAGAGGTGAAGATATTGTCCATATGGAAGTTGGTCAACCTGGTACACCAGCCCCAATAGATGCACAAAAAGAACTTATAAAAATAATGAAGAATGACAGTATGGGTTATACTGTTGCATTAGGAATACCTGAATTAAGACAAAGAATTTCTCAATTATATGGTGATTGGTATAATCTGGATTTAAACCCTGATAGAATTATTATAACTTCTGGATCATCAGCTGGTTTTATTTTATCTTTTTCATCATTATTTGATGCTAAAGACAGAGTTGGAATTTGTTCTCCAGGTTATCCAAGTTATAGACAAATTTTAAAGGCACAAGATTTAGAGACTGTATTAATAGAGACAAAATTTGAAAATAATTTCCAACCATTTTCTAAAGATTTGAAAGATATTAATCTTTCTGGAGTTTTAATTGCCTCTCCTGCAAACCCAACTGGATCTATGTTAAATCACAATCAATTAGAAGGTTTAATAAATACTTCATTAGAAAATAATATCTCTTTTATTAGTGATGAAATTTATCATGGAATAGAGTATGAAAAAAAAGCAACAACNGCTCTTCAAATAACTGATCAATGCTATGTAATTAATTCATTTTCTAAGTATTTTTCAATGACAGGATGGAGAGTAGGTTGGATGGTTGTTCCTGAAGATCACGTAAGACAAATTGAAAGATTAGCTCAAAATATGTTTATTTGTGCTCCTCATGCAAGTCAAATAGCTGCTCTTTATGCTATGGATTGTAAAGATGAATTGAAAAGTAATATGAATGTTTACAAAGAAAATAGAAAGCTAATGATAAAAGGCTTGAAAGAGGCAGGTTTTTCTAAAATATCATCTCCTGATGGTGCTTTTTACATTTATGCAGATATTAGAAAATTTTGTAATGATAGTTTAGGATTTGCAAATAAAGTTTTAGAGGATGCAAAAGTAGCGATAACTCCAGGATTAGATTTTGATCCAAAAAATGGTCATTCTACAATTAGATTTTCTTATGCAAGAAGTACAAACGANATAATAAATGGCTTGGAAAAATTAAATACTTTTATGAAAAATAGTAAATATATTTAGGGTATCAATACAGTTGCACCAATTGTTTTCCTTGCTTCTATAGCTTTATGTGCTTCACTAACCTCTGAAAGAGGATATAAATGATTAACATTAGATTTAATTTTACCAGTTTTTAAAATTTCAAACAAATCATTAGCACTTTTTACTAAATCTTCTCTTTTTTCCATATAATGCATTATTGCTGGTCTAGTTAAAAAAAGAGAACCTCTGGTTCCTAGTTCAATTACATCAACTGGATCGGGTGCACCTGATGCATGCCCNTATGATGCNAGAATTCCCATNGGTCTNANACAATCCATTGANNNTTTAAAAGTATCTTTNCCNATNGATTCATAAACAATTGGACATCCTTNNCCTTCNGTTACNTCNNGAACTGTTTTNACAAAATCNCCNTTTGAATGNATAACNGTATAATCAGCNCCAGCATCTTTNGCTTTNTGAGCNTTTTCTTCTGANCTTACNGTTCCNATNATNGTTGCNCCTAANTNNTTAGCCCATTGACANAAAATTAANCCCATNCCNCCNGCAGCNGCATGTANNAAAATNACNTCACCTTTTTTTACNTNATATGTTCTNTTNAGNANAAANTGTGCNGTTAAACCTTTNAGCATTANAGCTGCNAAATCATTNTCAGATAAATTNGTNANATCNTCAGGNACTTTTATNANTTTNTTNGCTGGNTAAACTCTTTTTTGACTATATGCTCCATGNGGTGGAAGNGCATANGCTACTCNATCACCTNNNTTAAAATCNNNNATNTCNGATCCNATNNCTTCAACNATNCCNACACCTTCNATNCCAAGAACTATAGGNAGATCTGGNACNGGCCANGGATGNGGCATNCCTCTTCTATGATAGGTNTCNATATANTTGACACCTACAGCTGTGTTTTTAATTAATACTTCATNA
>NZIY01000059.1:0-4527 GCA_002691795.1 SAR116 cluster bacterium | reverse complement strand
GGATCTGGAACATCAATATNTTCCCATTTAAATACATCGGGCTTGCCTTTCTCATATATAACAGCACCTTTAGTCATGAATTATCCAGCAACACATGTTTGTTTTTGTTCACCTAACCCTTCAATTCCAAGTTTCATGATATCCCCAGGTTTCAAAAATACCGGAGGTTTCATACCAAGACCAACTCCAGGAGGAGTGCCAGTAGCAATTACATCACCAGGAAATAAAGTCATAAATTGAGATAAATAGTGAACAATATGATCTCCTGAAAAAATCATTGTTTTTGTGGAGCCATTTTGCATTCTTTGACCATTTACATCTAAAAACATAGAAAGATTTTGTACATCATCAATCTCATCAGTTGTCACAAGATATGGGCCAATTGGTCCAAATGTGTCGCATGATTTTCCTTTAGTCCATTGACCTGATCTTTTAATTTGGAAATCTCTCTCAGAAACATCATTGACAACACAATAACCAGCAATGTGATTTTTAGCTTCAGCTTCTGTAATATACTTTGTTTTTTTACCAATTATTATTCCAAGTTCGACTTCCCAATCTGTTGCAGTAGAAGTTCTTGGTATTTCTACATTATCGTTGGGACCAATTATTGCTGAGGTCGCTTTTGAAAACAAAATTGGTTCTTCAGGGGCTTCTGCACCAGTTTCAGCTGCATGATCAGAAAAGTTAAGGCCTATACATAAAAATTTACCAATATTGTTTACACAAGGACCAATTCTTGGGTTACCGGTAACTTCTGGTAAAGATGAAGTATCTAAATTTTTTAATTTATCTAAACTTTCTGGTGCAATTGTATTACCATTTATATCATCAATTACACTAGATAGATCTCTTATTTTCCCACTTTGGTCAATTAATCCAGGTTTTTCTTCTCCAGCATTTCCAAATCTTAATAACTTCATTTTAATCTCCTAATTTTATTTTAATTATTATGAATTTATTTAACTACATTGTTGCTCCAATTTGCCATGGAACAAACTCTAAATCACCAAGACCTTGTTTTTCAGACTTTGATTTTTCCCCAGAAGCAACCTTAACTAAGAGGTCAAATATTTCACTTCCAACTGTTTCAATACTTTCATTATTTGTAACTACTTTTCCTGCATTAACGTCCATGTCTTCTTTCATATGTTCATACATTTCAGTGTTAGTAGCTATTTTAATAGATGGTGATGGTTTAGAGCCAAAAGCAGAACCTCTTCCAGTTGTAAAACTCACAAGATTACAACCAGTAGCTATTTGTCCAGTAACTGATGCTGGATCATAGCCAGGACTATCCATGAATAAAAAACCTTTAGATTTTGCTTTTTCGGCATAAAGAAGAACATCATTTAATGGCGTAGTTCCTCCTTTTGCAGCAGCACCTAAAGATTTTTCTAATATAGTTGTTAGTCCACCTGCCTTATTCCCAGGAGAAGGATTATTGTTAAGACTTCCTTTATTTCTACTTACATAATCTTCCCACCACAGAATTCTATCTACTAATTTATCACCAACAGTTTTGTTTATTGCCCTCCTAGTTAATAAATGTTCAGCTCCATAAATTTCAGGCGTTTCTGCTAAAACTGCAGTACCTCCATTTTTAACTAAAAGATCTGCTGCATGACCAAGGGCAGGATTTGAAGTAATGCCTGACCATGCGTCTGAACCACCACACTGAAGTGCTAGTGAAAGATGTTCAACTGATTGAGGAGATCTTTTTAATTGATTGATTTCTGGTAACATTGAATGTATGCGCTTAATACCTTCTTCAATTGTTTTTCTTAACCCTCCCATTTCTTGTATCGTCATTGTTTGGAAAAAAGGATTTTCATTTAAGTTATAAGCGTCAAGTAAAAACTTAATTTGGTTAGCTTCACAACCTAATCCTATTAACAGAACACCAGCTAAGTTAGGATGTTGGATATATCCTAATAAGACTCTTTGTAAAGCTTCAAAGCCATCACCAGAGTCTGCCATTCCACAACCTGTACCATGTGTAAAAGATACAACTCCATCAACGTTAGGATATTGTGAAAGTATATTATCATCAAAAGCATTAGCAATATTCCTGGCTGCAGTTGCAGAACAATTGACTGAAGTTAAAATGCCAATATAATTTCGTGTTCCTACTTGACCATTAGGTCTTTTAAAACCGTCAAAGGTAGGTCTTTGACTTTCTTGAACAAAATTTGGCAACCTTATTGATGTTGAAAACTCATAATCATGTTCTGTTGACTTGAACTCAGTATTTTCTACATGAACATGTTCGCCTATATTTATATCATTTCTGGCAAGACCAATAATTTGGTCATATTTAATAATCTTTTCACCTTTTAAAATTTTCTTTAAAGCAATTTTATGGCCTTTTGGTATATCATTTTCAGCTTTAATATTTTGTGTGATTTCTCCTTTAGCAATGTTATTAAATGCTGTTGCGACATTGTCATTAGAATTAAGTTTTATAGTTAGTATATCATCAACACTCATTGTTGTTATTCCTTAAATAAATAAATATTAAATTTTAATTTTTTATTATATGATTTTAAATTTATTTAACAATTAAATTAGATTAAAAGTTATAAATTTTAAGTGGAGTAAGATTATGCCAGAAGCTATAGTACAAAGGACGTATGGTCAATCAGATGTATTAAATATTGAAAAAATAACTGTAAATGATCCAGCTGATGATGAAATTTTAATAAAACAAACTGCAATTGGAATTCATTTTCATGATATTTATGTAAGAACAGGACTATATAAAACATTAAATTTACCTGGAATACCAGGAGTTGAAGCTTCTGGAATTATTGAAAAATTAGGAAAAAGCGTAAATGATTTGAGAGTTGGTGATAGAGTTGTTTATATTACGGGATCTTATGGGGCCTACTCTTCCCATAGAGTAATTAATCACAAAATTGTGGCCAAGATACCCGATGAACTTGATGATGCAACTATGGCTACAAATTTTTCAAGAGCTCTTACGGTTAATATGTTAACTGAACAAGTTTTTAATTTAAAAGATAAAAAAATAATTTTAGTTACAGCTGCTGCAGGGGGTGTTGGAAGGTTACTTTGTCAGTATTTAAATTCTATTGGTAAAATTGTAATAGGAACAGTTGGTTCTGAAGAAAAAATAAAATTAGCAAAATCATATGGATGCAAAAGTGCATTTGTCTACAACGATGATCATATAATCGAATATTCTAAAGACATTACTAAAGGTAACGGATTTGATCTGGTTTATGACTCAGTAGGTTTGGATACTTTCGAACAATCTTTTAATTTAATTTCCAATTGTGGTTATTTAATTAACTTTGGCCAATCATCAGGTCCAATACCTCCTGTTGAAATGTCAAAACTTGCTCAAAAATCTTTATCTATTTCTCGTCCTATCTTATTTCATTATACAAATCAACGAAGCTTGTTTGAAAATATGAGCAGGTCAGTATTCAATCAGTTTCAGAATAATGTTTATTCACTTGAGGATAAAATGTGTTTTGACCTTAAAAATGTCTCTCAAGCACATGATATTTTGGAATCACGGATGGGTGGAGGAAGTTTATATTTGAAACCTTAATGGATTTTAAATAATATTAGGACATGAGTGAAATAAATTGGAAATTTCCAGAATATATATCATCTTTTGAATGGTTAAAAGATAACTTGGATAATGATAAAGTAAGAATTTTCGATTGTACCACATATTTACTTTATCAAGATCAAAACCCTTCATTACCGTACATTGTAGAAAGTGGTTTTAGCGAATATCAAGTTTCACATATTAAAAATTCTGCTTATTTAGACCTTCAAAAAGATTTATCTGATAATTCAAGTAAATTTAGATTTACACTTCCTGATTACTATACTCTTGCAAAAAACTTTTCTAATCTAGGTATTGGTGATAGTTTTCATATAGTCTTATATTCAAGAAATGGCTTACAATGGGCTACAAGAATTTGGTGGATGTTGTATGTTTTAGGGTTTAAAAACTTAAGTATTCTTGATGGTGGTTTTAATGAATGGAAAAAAAATAATTTTCCTACTGAAAGTAAAATAAACAAATTTGAAAAATCTGAATTTAAAATAGAAATAGATGATACTACTTTTGTTGATAAAAAAAGAGTTTTAGGATCTATGAATAAAAAAAATTGTGTGATTTTAAATTCCTTAACTGAAGACATACATAATGGAGAAAACCCAAGGTATGGTAGACCTGGAAGAATACCAGGAAGTTTAAATATTCCTTTTCATGAATTAACTAATTTAGAAAAAGGATGTTTTAATACTCCAAGTGAATGTTTAGAAGTGTTTAATAAAAAAGGTATCACTAATAATTCACGTGTTTTAAATTATTGTGGTGGAGGAATAGCAGCATCTTTAGATGCATTTGTTTTATTTCAATTGGGTTATAATGATATTGAAATTTATGATAATTCAATGAGTGAATGGGCAACTGATGAAAACTTACCGATAGAAATTGGATGATATAAAATTTAAGGAGAAGATATGTCAAAAAAATTTAAT
>NZIY01000058.1 GCA_002691795.1 SAR116 cluster bacterium | reverse complement strand
TAAAGTTGAAGCTGGTGTTCTTTTCATTCTAAAATAACCATCTGCAGCACCAGTTGCACAACCTTCAAACAAACATAAAATACTTCTCATGTTTTTGTAATCATCTAATGCTGCAACAAAGTGCATTTCAGATGTTCCTGGGTTTGTAAAACAAACATCAACATTACCTTTTAATAATGTTCCTACAAGTGTTTCTGCACCGTTCAAAAAAAAATCTCCTAAAGAAAATATTAATAATATATTATGATTTTTATATAAATGGTTTATTAAATAACAATTTTTTAAATAGTAAAATTAAAATCTTGATAATTTTTACATTTTTATCTTTATATAATACAAAATCTGGGATTAAATTAACTATAAAGAATTAATCTAATATATTATATTAAAATCATAGGATCTTATCATGTCTACAAAAGTTGATATTGAACATTTAAGAAAATGGATCGGAAAAATAGATAATGTTACTGATTATGTGACACCGATTGTTGAACAAAGATATAGAGCAACGCTAAATATGGATATAGGAAATCCTAAAGATGGAGATCCAGTCACTTCTGGTTTACATTGGATGTTAGGATGGAATTTAGTTAAAAATGATGAACTTGGAGTAGATTCACACCCAGCATTAGGAGATTTTTTGCCTCCAGTTCCATTGCCAAGAAGAATGTGGGCAGGAAGTGAAATTAAAGTCTTAAAACCAATTAGAGTAGGAGATAAAGTTGTTAAACAATCTACTGTAGCAGATATTCAAGTTAAAGAAGGACGAACTGGTCTTTTATGTTTTGTAACAGCAGAATATAATTTTTTAGTTAATGATGAAGTAACTATTAATGAAAAGCATAATATTGTTTACAGAGATATTTCGAAGTCTGGAGGCGGCTCAGGTTATTCAAAAGAATTACCAGAGAAAGCAGACTTAAGTGAAAAAATTTTTATGCATCCAACTATATTATTTAGATATTCTGCAATTGGATTTGTTGGGCATAGAATTCATTATGATTATCCTTACACAGTTAATGAAGAAAATTATCCTGGCTTGATTGTACACGGTCCACTTCAGGCAACTTATTTATTAAGAGCTGCTGAAAAGTTGATGGGTAAGTCAGTAAAAACATTCACTCATAAAGTCATGGCACCTGTTTTTGCTAATAGTGAGTATATGGTTGGTGCAGATAAAATGGATGATAGTTCAGTAAGCTGTTGGGGTGCAACAAAAGAATATGGTGTAACTATGAGAGCGGAAGCAAAGTTTTAAAGGAGTAAATGATGACAGATCTAACAAAAATTTTTAGTGATTTTGTATCACAGGCTACTTTACAAAATTTTAATGATGAAATGATTTTTTTTCAAAAATGTCAATGATTGACTGGTGTAGTGTTGCGTATGCAGCGAAAGAAGAACCAGTATCAAAAATTGTAAATAAATTAATTGAAGATGAACAAACAGTAGGCCAATCCAAATTAATTTCAAGTGGAAAAGAGGTATCAGCTAAATCAGCAGCTTTTGTCAATGGAACTATTGGTCATGCTTTAGATTATGATGACACCCATTTTTTATTTACTGGTCACCCAACTGCTAGTGCTTTCCCTACTGCTTTAGCACTTGGTGAAGAATTAGGCTCATCAATTGATGAAATGATGTTGGCTTACATGTGTGGTGTAGAAATTTCAACTAGGTTAGGGCATATCCTTGGTTATTCACATTATAATAAAGGTTTTCATCAAACAGCTACCAGTGGTGCTTTTGGTGCAACTTTAGTTGCATCTAAATTATTGAAACTAAATGCTAAACAAATAGAAAATGCACTTGGTATAGTATCCACCAGAGCATCAGGTTTAAAATCACAATTTGGCACAATGGGTAAACCATTTCATGCTGGTATTGCTGCATCAAATGGAATTGAGGCTGCTAAATTATCGAAATTAGGATTTGTTAGTTGTGAAAATGGGATTGAATGCAATCAAGGTTTTCTAAAAACACATGCATGGGACGAAACTTTACCTGAGGCAGCAATTAATGGTTTAGGAAAAGATTTTTTATTCCCTGAAATTAAATATAAATTTCATGCTTGTTGTCATGGTCTACATGCTTTTCTTGAAGCATTGGATGAATTGAAAACAAAAAATAATTTTAATCCAGATTCAATTGAAAAAATTTCAATTCAAACACAACCTTCTTGGTTACAAGTTTGTAATATTGATAGCCCAAAAACAGGATTAGAGGCAAAATTTTCATATAGGTTAACCGCCGCAATGTCTCTTCATGGGGTCGATACTGGAAGTCTAGATAGTTATAATGATAAAATTTGCTTTGATGAAAAAATTGTAAAAATACGGGATAAAGTTGAAGTCATTCCAAATGATAAAATGACTAATACTGAAGCATTAATAGAATTAAAAGATGGTTCTGAAATATATAAAAATAGTCATGACTTGAATAATAAAATTGAAAATGAATTATTGCAGAAAAAGATTTTAACTAAATCTTCTTCTCTTTTATCTGATAAATTATCTAATGAAATTTTCAATATATTAAATAGCCCTGAAAAATATCAAGCTAAAGATATTATGAATCTTTTAAAGTAAATGAATTAGAGAGTAGTCAGTTATGAGAAGTATTTTATTTTTACCATTGGATAAAATTGAAAGAGTTCCAAAAGCATTAGCATCAAATGCTGACAAAGTCATTTTTGATCTAGAAGACGGACTTGCTAAAGATAAGAAAGATTTTGGGCGTGAAAACTTCATCCAATTTTCAAAAAGCAATTTTGACAATCAACCTGAGAAATTTTTACTTCGGATAAATGGTTTAGATTCTAATGATTATCAAGACGATATTAAAATGTTAAAGAGTTGCCCAAATCTTCCTTATTCTATTGCTATTCCAAAAATTGAAGATGCTAAAGAGTGTAAATCTTTTTTAAATGATTTAGGAGTAAATATTTTAGTTCTTCCACAAATTGAGACACCTAAAGGAATTGCTAATATAGAATTTTGGAGTGTTGAAGGTATAAACTTCTCAGGAATAGGTTTTGGCTCTGCTGACTTTACAGCTATGACAGGCGGAGATATGGGTGGAGATTCGCTAGCTTATTCTAGAGGAAAGATAGTTAATGCTTCAGCTCTCTACAATACTATTGCTCTAGATGGTGTTTGGTTGGATTTTCGTGATGCGGAGGGATGTTTTAACGAAACGAAGCTTATTAAATCAATGGGGTTTAAGGGAAAATTTGCAATTCACCCTGATCAAATTGAACCTATTCATAGGGCATACTATCCAACTGAAGAAGAGTTGATTTGGGCAAAAGGAGTTTTAAAAGCATCTGAAACTTCAGGTACCGGTGCGTTTAATTTTGAAGGTAAAATGGTTGATGCTCCTGTTTTGGCAAGGGCTAAGTCTATTATTGAAAGAGAGGTTTAAATGAGTGAATTATTTGGAATTAAAAAAGTTGGTCCCAATAGATATAGGGAAGACCCAGGCAGGTATTTTGAAGATTTTAATGTAGGTGACATATATGAGCATTGGCCTGGTCGTACAATTACAGAGACAGATAATATCTGGTTTACAAATTTAACTATGAATACACATCCCGTTCATTTTGACGCTAATTATGCATCTAAGACAGAATTTAAACGTTATCTTGTTAATTCAGCATTCACTCTTTCATTAGTTACTGGAATGTGTGTGAGTGGGACTAGTCAAAAAGCAATAGCAAATCTAGGTTGGGAAGAAATAAAACTACCTGCGCCAGTTTTTGTAGGAGATACTCTATATTCCGAAACAGAAGTACTTGATAAGAGAGAATCCAAATCAAGACCAACTCAAGGAATAGTAAAGGTAAGACACGTTGGAAAAAATCAAGATAATGTGATTGTAATGGATATGGTCAGATCTTTTTTGGTTGCTAAAAAAGGACATAGTATTGTTGATGAAATCATTTCAAAAGCAAAATAATTGAAAAGTTTAATAAGATGAGCTTACCTCTAGAAGGATTGAAAGTTTTAGCATTTGAACAGTATGGTGCTGGTCCATTTGGGTCTCAATATTTATCAGATTTGGGAGCTGAGGTTATAAAAATTGAACCTGCTGGTACGGATGGTGACTATTTAAGAGCACTTGGTCCATACTTTATAGATGAAGAAAGAAATTCAGCTTCAAGTATTTTTTTTCAAGCATTAAATAGGAATAAAAAAAGCATTACACTAAATATTTTGTCTGATGAAGGAAAAGAAATTTTAGGAAAATTAGTTAAAGAAAGTGACGCTGTTTGTAATAATCTTAGAGGAGATGTTCCTGAAAAATTAGGTATTACATTTGATCAATTAAAGCAATTTAACAAAAAAATAGTTGCAGCTCATTGTTCTGCATATGGTAGAGAAGGATCGAGGAAGAACTGGCCAGGATATGACTATTTAATGCAAGCTGAGGCTGGGTATTTTTCATTAACTGGTGAACCAAGTGCACCTCCTGCTAGGTTTGGGCTATCTATTGTTGATTACATGGCAGGATTAACTATGGCATTTAGTTTAGTAAGTGGAGTTTTATCCGCAAGGAGTTCTGGGATTGGAAGAGATATTGATGTTAGTCTATTTGATACAGCAATGTTTAATCAGAGTTATGTAGCTGCTTGGGCTTTAAATTCTGATTATCAACCAGAGAGGTTAGACAGGTCCGCACATCCAGTTTTGGTACCATGTCAATTGTATAAAACTGCTGATGGTTGGATTTATTTAATGTGCAACAAAGAGAGTTTCTGGCCTACACTTTGTGATTATATAGATAGAAAAGATTTAGGAATAGACAAGAGGTTTTCTAATTTTAAACTTAGACAAGAAAATAGGGACTTAATAACAGATATTTTAGATAAAGAGTTGAGTAAAAAGTCTACGTCTGAATGGCTAGAAATTTTTGCAGGCAATGTACCAGCAGCTCCAATATTAGATATTAAGTCATCACTTGAAAACGAATTTGTTAAAGAAAGAAATAATATTCAAAAAATAATTACTAAAAATAACAAAAAACTAAGCCTATTAAAAACACCAATAAGATTCGACACAGAAAATCACGTTGATAAAACAGCTCCGGAATTAGGCGAGCACAATGAAGAGATTCTAAACAAGTTAGGTTATTCAAATGAAGATATTAAGTTATTGAAAAATAAGGATATTGTATAGTTATAATTATTTAATTTATTTTTTACATAACATATGAACTAAAAAACCTTTGATTACACAGAATTAAATGTTTAGTGTCTAAATAATTAAAAAACAAAATCTATGTTTCGGAGGAAAATTCATGAGATTAGATAAGAAATTAATGACAGCAGTTGCTACAATTGCAGCTGTATTTTCATTAGGTTCAACAAACTCTATTGCAGATGGACACGCTAAAGTTGAACCAATTAAAATGAGATGGGCATCAGATCACTCTGGTCCACCACACCCTGCAGCAATTGCAGAAATGTTTTTTGCTGAGCAAGTTGAAAAAAAGATTCCAGGAAGTAAGGTTCAAATCTACTGGGCAAAATCACTTTACAACGTTCCAAAAGGTACACAAGCTTTGACAAAAGGTAATCTAGAAATGATGACTGGGCAGTTTGGTAAAACTTCCTCAGTTGAGCCTTTAGCAAATACAATTGTAGGAGCTGGTAAATTAACTACTCCTGGTGCTATTAATGGTTTAGATGGTACAAAGACTTATGCACAGTTGAAGAAGGTATTTAATGATAAGCATGGCATTACAATTTTTGGTTCTGGTCACCTGAGTATGTATATGGGTGCAGGAGCTGTTAAGAGTAGAATGCTTGTTCCAGCTGACTTCAAAGGTAAAAAAATTAGAAGTATGGGACCTGCTGAAAATGCATTACTTGGATCATTAGGCGCAAATCCAACTACAATGTCATTTGGAGATGTTCCACCTGCACTTCAAACTGGCGTAATTGATGGATTATTGACAAGTTTAGGTGGATTTAACGCAACAAAGGAACAAGCTCCATATTTTACTGTAGCAGGAATCAATGGTATCGTAGGTGATTATTATTGGATTGGTGCTTCAAATAAATGGTGGTCAAAACTATCTAAAGCTCAACAAAAAGCTTTGGCTGACATTATTGTAAATGATTTTATTCCTTATCAGAAGGCAATAAATTTCTGTAATGATAAGAGACTTGTTGACAAGTATAAAGTAACAGATAAGTCTAAGCCTGGTATTTATGTGATGAATCCGTCAGAAGCTGGCGTTTTACAAAAGGCTGAGGCTGGAGCTACAAACAATTGGATAAAAACTAAAGTTGATGGAACTGGTGATAAAATGGTAGATCAATTTACATCAGAAGCTGCTGCTTTAGTAAAAGCAAATCCATTAGGTTCTGATCCATTAGAAAAGACAGATTGTTCTGCTTTTGCTGCAGACTTTGCAAAATTTGCTAAAGGAACAGCTTTATATAAAAAGAAGTCACGTAAGTAACTTCGATAAAAAGGCCTAAATAAATTTAGGCCTTTTTTTTAATATTAATATGAAAAAATTTTACCAAATTTCTGACATGATAAAGCTCTGGATTGACAGGATCTTAGGAACTATGTCAGCTTTATTGATGATATTTGTAACCTTATTTGCTTTAGCTGAAATTTTTAGAAGATACATTCTTGGAGTTGTGTTCGAGTGGGGACAGGATGCAGTTATATATGCAACGATGTCTTCTGTTGCATTCTATATTTGTGTAACACAAATTAAAAGAGGACATTTAGTCATGAGTGCAGTACTTCAGTTATTGAGCGCTTATAAATTTTTTAGATTAATTGGATTTGCGAAAATCTTTGTTTCAACAACTATTTGTATTTTTTGTGCATCATTGACATATACAGCAATATCTACAATACAATATTCAATTCAAATAAGTGAGTTATCTGAAAGTTTATTTTTTTATATGTGGCCATTTCATACATGTTTGGCAATAGGTTTAGGTTTAATGTCACTTGTTGCATTACTGCAAATAATTGAAGATATTCATAGTTATATTAGAGGCGATCATTTCACAGAAAAAGTAGAATTATCAACGGATGTTTAGATAGATAAATATTATGTGGAGTTTAGGTAGCACATTATTCATGCTTTTGTTTGCTGGAGTTCCTATTGGGATATCATTAGCTGGAGCTACTGCGATAGGCGTTTTATTTGATGATTTTTTAACTTACAGCACTTTATTTGAAGCGTTTTTTAGTTTTTTGACTAAATATACCTTAGTTGCAATACCTTTTTTTATTTATGCTGGTTTTTTAATGGAGAGAACAGGACTTGTAGCAGGTTTGTTTAGGTTTGCTGATTCCCTAGTTGGTTGGGTTCCAGGAGGTTTTGCATATGCAACTTTATTAGCAGCTGTTTTGTTTGGAGCTATATCAGGTTCATCAACTGCTATGGCTGCAGCTATGAGTGTTATTGCATATCCAGAGCTTGTTAAAAGAGGTTACCCAAAATGGATGGCAGCAGGTGTAATTGCATCAGCTGGTGGGATAGCATTGTTGATACCTCCGAGCATCACTCTGATTTTGTTTGGTGTTATAACCGAGATATCTATAATTGATTTGTTTTTTGCAGGCATTATACCAGGTATAATGTTAGCTATAAGTGATGCAGTTATAATCATTAGTGTTTCATTATTTATAAAATTACCCCGAGGAAAGTTTGATTTATGTGAGGTATGGGTTTCATTTAAAGATGCTTGGCCAGCTTTGTTGATGCCAGTTATAATTTTAGGTGGTCTGTATGGAGGAGTTTTTACTCCAACAGAGGCTGGTGCTGCCGCAGCTAGCTATGCATTATTTTATGGGTTGATTTTTAAAAGAAAGACTTTTTTAAAAGAATTGATGCCAACTACTGTAAGAACTATGAATTTAACAGCAGTAGTTTTCTTTTTGTTAGGATGTGTGGGCATATTTCAGTTTTATCTAGCAAATATGGGATGGCCCCAGATGATCGCTGAATGGGCTGGTACATTAGGTCTATCAAGGCTTGGATTTTTATTTGCTTTAATGGGCTCTTTACTATTTTTATCAATGTTTTTAACAGGTGTTGCAATTTTAGTACTAACAGTACCTATTTATTTTCCTGTTGCGCTAGCACTAGGAGTTGACCCTGTCCATCTTGGAATTTTAACAGCTCTATGTATAGAAATTGGAAGTGTGATTCCACCTGTAGGACTTAATTTATTTGCTGTAAGTGGTGTTACAAAATTACCTGTTACTACTGTGATAAGGGGATCATTTCCGTTTTGTATTTCAGATACGGTAGTCCTAATAATTGTACTTCTATTTCCTGCTTTAGCCCTTACTTTACCTGACCTATTAATAACTTCTCACTTTGATTAGCTGAAATCTAGAAGTATTTTTTTTGCAATACTTAAGAGTTTATTATCATCAGCTTTTTTTGATATAAATTGACAACCTATTGGTAAATTATTTTTGCTTGTAAACATAGGTAACGTTATCGATGGTAATCCTAATAACGTCCATGTAGTATTTAAAAGTGGTGAGCCAGTATATTCTAAACCACTAAGCGCTTCACCTAATGCACTTGGTGATATTATACAGTCAAAAGAAGATAATTTTTCATTAATTAAATTTTTATGTTTTTCTAGATGATCAAATAAATGGTGGTAGTCACTCAATGTCATTTTTTCACCATCACTTAACCTACCATTTCTTAAAATGTTACTTAATTCATTATAGTGATGAAAACGTTCTGCAGAAATAGATCTTTTAAACTCATATCCACTTATTTTCTTGTGTATTTCACTGGATTCTAAAATTAGATTATTTAAATCTATTTCTTGAACATCTACTTTTGACTCTATTAGATTTGAAATAAATTTTTCTAGATTAACTTTAGTATCATCATCTGTTTTATTCCAATAGGGTGATTTAACAAATGCAAATCTAAAATTATTAATATTTAAATTTTCATTTAAGAATAATTCTTCCTCTATTAAAATATTTCTCATAATACGTATGTCTTCTATTGATCGAGCCATAAGACCTAAAGTGTCGATAGATGGAGAATTGGACAAAATTCCTGATTTATCAAAATCTCCATAAGTTGGTTTATAGCCTACAACACCACAATAAGCTGCAGGTCTAATTACAGAACCAGTTGTTTGTGTTCCAAAAGCAATAGGTACCATGAAGTCTGCCACAGCTGCAGCAGAACCAGAACTAGATCCACCAGGTGTATGTTTATAATTATGAGGGTTGACTGTAGGACCTGGATGTCTATGACCAAGTTCAGTTGTCACTGTTTTTCCAATAGGAATACAGCCATAGTGCTTTGCAATGGCAACACTTCCAGCATCTCTCTTTGGAATGTTATCTTTGTAAAAAGGTGTTCCCATTTGTGTGGGCATACCTTCAATATCAATAATATCTTTTACAGCAAACGGAATTCCAAAATTTTCCTTTTTTATTTGATTACATTTTTTTGCTAGTTCGATTGGTTTCTTATAATCAATGAAAGAAAAGGCCTTAATAATGGGTTCTCTTGTTTTTATTCTCTCTAAACAACTCTCAACCCATTCTATGTGTGAAAGTTTATTATTTTTGATTAGTTTTAGGGCTTTTGTAGCTGTTAATTCAAATGGTTCAGTCATAAAATATTTAAAAAAAATTGAAAAAAATTAAATAAATAATAACATTATAACTTAATAAGAATAAATACAAGTTGAGAGATATGGAAAAATTAACAGAAAAACTAGCCGAATTTTGTGAAAACATTAAATTTGAAAAATTACCTAAAGATGTTGTTGAGAGAACTAAATTACTAATTTTGGATACTGTCGGAATTATTATAAGAGCAAGGCATGATGCTGAATCAACAGAAAGTTTAATCAAAGCAGTTCAAACATTAGATTTAGATAATGGTAATTGTAAGGTTTTTTCAGACAATAATAACTATGCACCTTCTGCGGCTGCTCTTATTAATGGAACTTTGGCCCACTCCTTAGATTTTGATGATACACATGCTGAAGCTTCTCTTCACTCAAGTGCACCAATTCTATCTGCTGCTCTTTCAGCTGCACAAATGAAAAATTGTTCAGGACAACAATTAATAACAGCTTGTGTTATAGGGTATGAAATTCAAATAAGACTTGGATTGGCTGGAGGTGCATCTAAGCATTANAATAGAGGTTTTCATCCNACNGCNACTTGTGGTATTTTTGGNGCTGTTGCTGCAACAGGTCATATTNTAGGATTAAATAAAGATCAATTTATTTCTGCATTTGGTATAGCTTTAAGTCAATCATCTGGNTCAATGGAATTTTTGAATGATGGATCATGGACGAAAAGATCTCATGTTGGCCAAGCTGCCCAAAATGGATTAAAATGTGCTGTTTTAGCCTTGGAGGGTTTTAAAGGGCCAAAAGAGGCTTTTGAAGGTAAATGGGGATATTTGAATTCTTTTGTTTCTGGTGGAGACTCTAAAAAAGCTTTAAACGCTTTAGGTGAAAATTTTGAAACCTTAAATTTAGGTGTAAAGCCCTATCCATCATGTAGATATAGTCATGCAGCAATAGATGGATTGTTGGAACTTAAAACTGAAATAGGGTTTCATTTTAGTGAGTTAGAAGATGTTGAAATTGGTTTATCAAATACAGCACTGAATATAATTGGTGTACCGTTAGAAGAAAAAAGAAACCCGAAGAATATAGTTGACGGACAATTCTCGATGCCTTTTTGTGCAGCTATTGCTGCAAAAAATGGTAGTTTTGTGTGGGATGATTATAAAAATAGTTTAACTGATAAAGAAACCTTGTCCTTATGTAAAAAAATTAAAACCGCTCACGATAAAAAGGCTGAAGGTTGTTGTCCTGAATATATGAGCGCAAATGTTAAAATTAAAGTTAATGGAAAAGACCATGAAAGATTTATAAAAATTCCTAAAGGTGATCCAGAAAATTTTATGACTCAAGATGAATTTATTGAGAAGTTTGATGGTTTAGTAGAACCATATTTAAATACAGAAAAATCTGATGAGCTTAAAAACTTTATGCTTAAATTAGATAATGCTAACAGTATAGATTCATTATTTGAATTAAGTAATTAATTGGCAAGAAAGAGAGAACAAAATGGATGATCAAAAACCAACAAAAATAAATTTGGACACTTCTGAAAATGACAAACTTATTCTTAGTAGTATAGATAAATTTTTAGAAAAAGATGTTAAACCTTATGTTAAAGAATTTGAATCCGAGGATAAATATCCTCAAGACATAGCTGATAAAATGGCTGAACTAGGTCTTTTTGGAGCAACTATATCTGAAGATTATGGTGGATTAGGTTTGTCTGCTGTTACTTATTCTAAAATTGTAGAAAATGTGTCATCTGTTTGGATGTCAGTATCTGGCATTTTTAATTCCCATTTAATTATGTGTGCTGCTGTAGAAAAGTTTGGTACCGATGAAATGAAAAATTTTTATCTGCCTAAATTTGCAACTGGAGAATTAAGAGGAGGTATTGCTTTAACAGAACCAGATTGTGGAACAGATTTACAATCAATAAAAACAAAAGCAACTAAAGATAATACGAAGTATAGAATTAATGGAACTAAAACATGGATAACAAATTCAGTCCAAGGAGATGTTTTAGCAGTATTGGTAAAAACGAATAATGAAATTTCACCACCTCATAAAGGAATGAGTTTATTATTAGTTCATAAAGATCAAGGTTATATTCCAAGAAAATTAAAGAAGCTGGGATATAGAGGAATTGATACAGGAGAAGTTCAATTCAAAGATGTTGAAATACCACTTGAAAATTTAATTGGCACTGAAGAAGGTAGAGGTCTGCAGCAAATTTTATCAGGGTTAGAATTAGGAAGAATTAATGTTGCTGCAAGAGGAGTCGGACTTGCAAAGGCTGCATTGGATGATTCTATAGAATATTCTAAAATTAGAAAAACATTTGGAAAACCAATATCTAATCACCAATCAATTCAAATTAAGTTAGCAGAAATGGCGACTAGGTTAGAAGCCTCAAGGTTACTTACAGAGCAAGCAGCCATTGCATATGACAGTGGACAAAGATCTGATTTGCAAGCAGGAATGGCAAAACTATATGCTACAGAAACAGCTTTATTTAATTCAACTGAAGCTATGAGAATTCACGGAGGTTTTGGATATTCGCCAGAATATAATATCGAGAGATATTATAGAGATGCGCCTTTGTTAGCTATTGGTGAAGGTACAAATGAATTGCAAAAGATAATCATAGCTAAGCAGTTAGTAGAA
This sequence comes from SAR116 cluster bacterium, assembly GCA_002691795.1. Classification (GTDB taxonomy): domain Bacteria; phylum Pseudomonadota; class Alphaproteobacteria; order Puniceispirillales; family Marisalimonadaceae; genus TMED54. Next base: position 33,580 of record NZIY01000058.1, on the reverse strand, counting down.
TAAATCAGACTATATAATTTCTATATAGTATTAAAAACGAAAAACTACTAACCCCAGTTATTAGTCCAAAGCTTGTATTTTTGGAAAAAACCAAAAATATAATAATTCCTATAAAAAAAGGAATTATTCTATCAGAATCAGGTATTAAATTGAGAGCATTATCAGGGAAAAAAACTATTTTACATACAATAGCTGTTGTCATTCCATAGGCTATCGAGTTAATTGTTTTTGCAATTATAGATTCGTTATCAATATTTTTTGAATATAAAACACCTAGATATCGCCATATAATCATTCCTGCAAAAGCTACAAATAGTAAAATTATACTATTTTGATCAAATAAAGAGATTGTCATATTTTTAAAAACCTCCCAGTTAAATAAACTGGTATAGCTGATAACAATCCTGAGGTCAAAATACTCCAATCACCTAAAAGAGGATAACTTACGATTAGTAGCAAACCACTAAAGACAATCGTAATAATATAAATCTTGTCTTTGGCATTTAACATTAATATCATTAGATACAAAGGTATGAAAAAAATTGGGATCGTAATAAGTTCCTTTGATAATTTACTAAATATAAAATATCCAATTGATAATCCAATAAAACACATTACAACTAAACCAACTGCTAATCCTTTATAATAACTAAAAATATAATCTTTTGAAATTTTGTCTGGATTTGTTGAAATAACAGTCCATGCCGTCGGACTAACCCATTGTGCCCAAAACAACTTATTTAAAAAAGAAGTTTTTTGAGAAGCAACATTCATAGTCAAAAACGCAGAAAGTACAATAAATAATGTTCTTATATTTGCCAAAAAAATGCTCATAAACATTAATATAATTGAAGCTCCTGATGAAATTAAAGTAACAAACAAAATCATACCAGGCATGCTCCATAAAAATAACATTGATGCTATTGTAATAAAGTAATCTAGATTTGATTCATATGCTAAGGCGCCAAAGCCAATCATTGCAGACCCCATAGCAAAACCAGGAAGACTAAATCCTTGTTTTAATCCCTTCTTGAATTCAGTTTTCATATTAATTGTTTATATTTATGTTTTTGCTATTAAATCAATTTCTATTGATGCACCTACAGCTAGACCTGTTACACCAATGCATGTTCTTGCTGGTAATTTATCTTTAGAAAAGTATGTTTCATATATTTTATTGACGATATCAAAATCTTGAAAGTTAACCAAATAAATTCTTACAAATATTATATTTTCCCAAGGGACATTTGATTTCTTAAGTACGGTTGATAAATTTTTAATAACTTGATGAGTTTGGTCTCTAATATCATTAGAGACTAATTTACTTGGTTCATTTTCTAAGGTAGGCATTTGTCCAGTTACAAATAAATATGTATCAGATTTCACAGCATGACTAAATGGACCCACTCTTTTTGGACCATCTGAAAATGTTAAATGTTCAATCATAAATAACTCCTATAGTTTTTTTTAAAATTAATTGTAAACTATTATAAATAGTGAGGATTAGCATATGAGATTTAAGGATAAAATAGTATTAATTACTGGCTCAGCAGGTGGTATAGGTTTTAAAACTGCTTTAGATTTTGGCAATGAGGGTGCAATTGTAGCAGTAACAGATATTGATTTTGAAATGGCAAAAAAATTATCTAATCAAATAATCAGTAATGGAGGAATTGCAGAACCTCTCCAATTAGATGTGACAAATTTAGAACAAACAAAAAATGTATTTGAAGTTTTAAACCAAAAATATGGAGTTTGCGATATTGTTTTTTGTAATGCTGGTATTAGGGAAATCACTCCAATGTTAGATTTGGAATTTGATGATTGGAAAAAAGTTATTGATGTAAACGTTAACGGAGTATTTTTATCAGCTCAAACGTTTGCTAAAAATTGTGTAAAACACAATAAAACAGGAAATATTGTTATTACTGCCTCTACATTAGGTATTGTGGCAGCTAATTCCAGATGTGCTTACACAACATCAAAACATGCAACCGTTGGATTAACTAAGCAATTAGCAATGGATTTAGCTAAAAATAATATAAGAGTTAACGCCGTTGCTCCTGGAGTTATTAGAACACCTCTAACTGAAAGATACTTTCAAGATAAAGAAGTAGCTAAAAAAATTAATGGAATTCACGCTATGAATAGAGTTGGTGAGCCTGAAGAGGTATCTAATGCAGTTAGATTTTTAGCAAGTGATGAATCCAGTTTCTGCACTGGTTCTATTCTAGCAGTTGATGGTGGATGGACAGCTGGGAAATTTATGTAATATATTGGTAACATNTATAGCTTATAAAAATATCAAATTCCTGAATTATTGATGAAAATAAGTTAAATAATTCAAGGATTTTCTTATGGAGATAAAACTGAAGAATAATTTGACGACACAAAAACTAGATTATCTTGGAAAAAAAGATCTTTTTTTTGATAGAGAATTNAGTTGGTTGTCATTTAATGAGAGAGTTTTAAAAACTGCNTTTGATTTGACCATCCCAATTGGAGAACGTTTAAGATTTTTAACAATTAGTGCTACGAATTTAGATGAATTTTTTATGGTAAGGATTGCNGGTCTTTACCAACTAATGGCTAGAAAATACGAAATCATTCCATTTACAGGAAAGCGTATCGACACTTTAATGAATGAAATTTTAAGTCTTATCAGAAAACTCAAGTTAAATCAGGATGAACTCTTAAAAAATTTAATCCATGAATTAAAAAAATTTAAAATTAGCTTTTGCAAAATTGAAGATTTATCACAAAAAGAAAATAAATGGATTGAAAAATATTATGAAGAAAACATTATTCCACTTATTGCTCCAACAACACTTGATCCAGCTCACCCTTTTCCTTTCATTCAAAATCAAGGTAAAGGGTTGTTTATTGAAATGTCACATGGAAAAAACAAAGAAATCAATTCAGTAATACTACTTCCAAAAAATCTCAATAGGTTTGTAAGACTTCCAGGTGAAGAGCATAACTATATTTTACTCGAAGATTTGATTACAAGATTTATCGATAAAATTTATCCAAATCACAAACTAAAAAACTTTGGAATGTTCCGAGTTTTGAGAGATTCAGAAATTGAAATTGATGATGAAGCAGACGATTTAATTGATGAATTTGAATCAGCATTAAAAGCAAGAAGAAGAGGTGATGTTGTATCCTTGGAAATTTCAAGTAATTTATCTAACAATACACAAAAACTTTTACAAAGAGAATTAAGTATAAATAAGTCTAGAATTTATACTACAGAGCAATTTATAGACTTAGATAATTATAAAGAATTATTTAATTATTTTAATAGTACGTTTTTTTATAAACCTTATAAGCCAAGATTTCCTCAAAGAATCTATGATTTTAAAGGAGATTATTTTTTGGCAATACGAAACAAAGATATAATCATTCACCATCCTTTCGAAACTTTTGATGTGGTTGTAAATTTTCTAAATCAGGCAGCTGAAGATGAAGATGTCCTTACAATTAGACAGACATTATATAGGACAACTCCATCATCTCCAATTGTTGAAGCTTTGGTAAAAGCTGCAGAAAAAGGTAAAACTGTAATAGCAATCATTGAATTAAAGGCACGTTTTGATGAAGAAAATAATGTACAGCTTGCGAGAGTTTTAGAAAAAGCTGGTGTTCAAGTTGCTTATGGATTGGTAGATCTTAAAGTACATTCAAAACTATCTTTAATTACAAGAAAAGAAAATAATAAACTTGTATCTTATGCGCATTGTGGAACAGGAAATTACCACCCATCAACAGCAAAAATTTATACAGATTTTTCATTTTTTACAATAGATAAAAATATTTGTAATGATGCAATGATGGTATTTAATTTCTTAACTAGTCATATTCAACCAAAAGATATGAAAGATTTAATTATATCACCTAATTCCTCTTTTGAATGGTTAATTAAAAAAATTGAAAATGAAATTGATTTTGCAAAGAAAAATTTACCTTCAGGAATTTGGATTAAATGTAATGCTATAGTAGACGCTAAATTAATTGAAAAGCTTTATGAGGCATCAAATGCAGGAGTCAAAATAAATTTATTTGTTCGTGGAATTTGTTGTTTAAAGCCAAATGTAAAAGGATTATCTGAAAATATAATAGTTAAATCAATTATTGGAAGGTTTTTAGAGCATGGGAGGATATATGTTTTCGCAAATGGTGGAGAATTTCAATCTAGTAAAAATAACGTTTACATATCATCTGCAGATATGATGCCTCGTAATCTATACACGAGAGTAGAAGCTTATGTACCCCTTAAAAATGAAACAGTAAGAAGCCAGATATTAACTCAGGTTATTCCTGCACTAATCAACGATACAAAAAACTCATGGTTGCTTGAACAGACTGGAGAATATGTTAAGTTAGAAGATAAAATTAATTTTTGTTCACATTCTTATTTTATGGAAAATCCAAGTTTATCAGGTCAAGGAACTCTATCTAAATTTAAAACTGTTTAATGTCTGTAAAGAAAACTTCCCAAATATTAAAACTAAAACTTAAGAAGTCAAAATTAGCTATTATAGATATTGGTTCTAATTCAGTAAGGTTAGTGATATATCCAGATTCAGGAAAATATCCTTATCCCCTTTTTAATGAAAGAATTAATTGTAGGTTGGGTGAAAAATTGTTTGAAACTGGAAAGTTGTCAACTAGGTCTATTTCTAGGGCATTAAAAGCCTTACAACGATTTTCAATTATTATTAATAATATGGAAGTAAAATATATTATACCAGTTGCAACTGCAGCTGTAAGAAACTCAAAAAATAGTAATGAATTTATATTGCCAGCTGAAAAAATTCTTTCATCGAAAATTCGCATATTAACCAAAAATGAAGAAGCTGAGTTAGCTGCCCTAGGTTTAATAACTAATGTTCCAATTAAAAATGGAATAATTGCCGATTTAGGTGGAGGTAGTTTAGAAATAATTTTAATCAAAAAAGGTAAAATAAAAAAAATGGTAAGCGTAGATATCGGTCATCTAATACCAGTTAAGCAAGAGGAAATTTTAGATTTATTTAAATCAATTAAATGGTTAACAAAATCAAATAAAATAAATTTTTATGGAACTGGAGGGAGTTTTAGAAGTTTAGGATCAGCTTATATAAAAAATACAGATTATCCACTCTACCTGATACATGGCTTATCAATCAAAACGGAAAGAGCAGTTTTATTATTAGATAAAATAATGGATTCTAAAGAAGAATTTGCTGGTATACCTCAAAACCGAATGCCTACAATTAGGAATGCAGCAAATATAATGCAAAATTTGATTTTAGTTTGTGATCCAAAAAAAATAATTATTAGTGGTACAAGTATTAGAGATGGAATTGTATCTGAAATAAATCCTTCAAAAATCTTAAATCCTGATAAAGCTTCAAACATTAAATATTTCACTAAAAATCAGAGATTTGTTGGAATGCAGAGTGCAATTAAAAAGTTTTTTGATCCATTAATGGAGCGCCTGGTAGATCCAAAATTAAAAAGATTATTTAAGTTAGCNTGCCAATTATCAGATATTTCTTGGAATGAACTCTCAGATTTAAGAGGATCTATAGCAGCTGAGAGAATAATTTCTTTACCTTTAAAAAACTTACTCCATAAAGAACGTATTTGGTTAGCTCAGGCAATTTATCATCGGTATGTTGGTTTGAAAGATAAAAAATCGATTTCAAAGAAATTAATTAATTTGTTGTCTGAAAAAGAAAAAAAATCAGCTTTTGCAGTTGGTATAGGGTTAAGGTTTTTATACACATTTAGTGCTGGAAATCCAAAAAATTTAGATATGGTAAATTTAAATATTAAAAATAAAAAGTTGATTTGTACGTTAAAGCCAAAAGGTAAAATTCTATTCGATACTAATTCAGAAAGAAGGTTAAAAGCTTTTGCAAATGGCTGTAACCTTGAGTACAAAATTGTTGATAAAAATATATAAAGTTTAATAATAAAGTTCATTTAATTAAAAACTGAGGCTATTTTTGGAGTACATAAATAATTTAGATATGTTTGTGATTATGTCGGTTACATATTTTATTGCCGGAATAATAAAGGGAATAATAGGAATTGGATTACCGACAACAGGCATGGCAATTTTGTGTTTTTTTGTAAACCCTATTACAGCTTTAGGACTTAATTTAATACCAATGACAATCTCAAATTTGTGGCAATTTTATCGAGCTGATGATAGATTGAAAATTATAAAAGAGTATAAATATTTTGTAATATCGATAATTGGCTTTTTGTTAATTTCTTCGTTTTTTGCAGCAAAAATTGGAAATCAATTNGTCAGTGCTATTTTTGGATTTATGGTACTTTTATTTGTGATNACAAATTCATTATCAATAAAATTTGAAAAAATTAAAGTTAATGACTTAAAGTTGCAATTAGTTTTTGGTGGGTTGTCCGGATTGATCGGTGGTATTACGTCNTTGTGGGCTCTACCTATCACTATTTANCTTTTTATAAAAGACGTATCTCCAAAACAATTTGTTGATGTTAGTGGATTTTTTATTTTGATGGGATGTTTCCCAGTATTTCTAGGATATTACAGTACTGATGTATTAAGCAACGAAATGTTTAAGTATGGTTTAATAGGTGCTCTTTTTTCTTTGATTGGATTTTATATTGGNGAGAAAATTAGAGGTGGGATTAAAAAAGATTTATTTAAAAAATTACTTTTGATTTTTTTTNCTTTNATTGCCATCAAAATGATATTTGATGCATTTTTTAAATAAGACGAATTTTTGTTTCTGACAAATTATCAACATTATAAGTCACAACATCACCTTTTTTTGGAGACCTTGTTTTAATAACACTGCCTGTTATGATTTTACTTCCTTTTGGGATATTTAAATTAAGTGACAATCGTAGATTAATTACCCATGCAAGAGTATCAAAAGGATTTGCGTCTTTTATNATAGCTTCTTGAGGACTTTCTTCATTCCAGAACAATGTTGATTTTAATNTATCAAAATNTANATTTTTCCAATTTTCGATTGGGTTGCCAAGAATTATTCCAGCACACCAAACATTATCTGATGCCATACTTAAAGCNTCTATATTTTTGTAATCTGCATTTCTATCAATTATTAATTCAAAAGCTGAATAAATATTCGAAATATAATCAAGTACATTATTTNTATCAAACTTAATGGATTTAGAATCTAGATCCTCGCCTATTTCCATTGCAAGTTCAAATTCTAAACCTAAACCGTGATAAGAGTNGAACTCAATTTCAAAAGGTGAATCATAAATTTCACTTTCAAATATCCCACCTGCAATAGGATGATCAATNCCACATAATTCTTGTTGAACTTTTGAGGCAAGAGCAATTTTGAATCCTCCAAGTTTACCTCTTCCACAATTTTCTTGGAATTCTTTTTGAGCTAAGTAAGCTTCATTAATATCTTTAGGCTTTAAATTTTCAGGAAGATTTCTATATTTTATTTTATTTTGGTGGTCATTTATAAAAAATTTAGCTATTTCAGAAGTTTTTGTCATTTTAAATCCATAATATACATTATTGAAAATATTTAGTTAATAGTTTAACTTAAACAAAATTATAGGCAATTAAATGTTGGATTTTAACAATTTAGATTTTTTAAATATTTGTGAAAATTGGTTTCTAGATTTTAATGATTTTTTGAAAGATGACAAATTTAATTATGATAATCTGTTTTATTCAGAATCACATTGGAGAGATTTTGTTTCAATAACTGGTGACATTATTACTTTCACAGGCATTAAAAATTTTAATGATATATTGCGTAATAATATTAAAAAACAAGATGCACAAAATTTTTGTGTGGACAAANGTAGAACTCCACCAAGAGAGGTTGTTCGTGCCGGAGAAAAAGTAATTGAAGCAATTTTTTCNTTTAAAACAAAAGAAGGTATTTGTGAGGGAGTATTAAGATTAATTCCTTCAAAAAAAAATCTCACACATTTTAAATGTTGGTCAATATCGACCTCATTGAAGGAACTAAACATAAAAAAAGTTAGTTCTAGAGCTTCAACGATCCGAGATTTTAAAGCACCAAATTGGTTAGATATTAGAAATTTTGAAAAATCATACATAGATAGAGAACCAACAGTTTTAGTTGTTGGCTGTGGACAAGCAGGATTATCAATAGCTTCGAGATTGAAACAATTAAATATTGATACTCTTGTTATTGATAAACATGAAAGAATTGGAGATAATTGGAGAAAAAGATATCATTCTTTAACTCTACACAATCAAACACAAGTTAATCACCTACCTTTAATGCCTTTTCCTAAAACATGGCCAACATATATCGCTAAAGATAAATTAGCAGGTTGGTTTGAATATTATGCAGAAAGTTTAGAACTCAATGTTTGGAATAATACTGAATTAATATCAGCAGAATATATTTCTAAAGATAAAATTTGGGATGCTAAAATTAAAGATTCTAAAGGAAAAATTAAGAAAATAAAACCTCAACATATTGTAATGGCGATCGGTGTTAGTTCTGTTCCTCAAATGCCAGATATTAAAGGGATAGAAAATTTTAAAGGTGAAAAAATTCATTCTGGGTATTTCAAAAGTGGTAAACCCTATCAAAACAAAAATGTTCTCGTATATGGAACTGGAACGAGCTCACACGATGTTTGTCAAGATTTGTACTCAAACGGTGCTAATGTTACAATGGTACAAAGATCTCCAACAATGATTGTTAATCTTGAGCCAAGTGCACAATTACCTTATGCACTTTATCAAGAAGGACCATCAACTGATGATTGTGATTTAATTGCTATTTCTAGTCCGTTGAGCGTCTTAAAAAAAACACATCAAATTTTAACAAAACAATCAAAAAAATTAGATAGTGAACTTCTAAAAAAATTAGAAAAAATTGGTTTTGTTTTAGATTATGGTGAGGAAAATACTGGTTGGCAATTTAAATATTTAACAAGGGGTGGAGGATATTATTTTAATGTTGGAGCTTCAAATTTAGTTGCAGATCAAAAAATTAAACTAATACAATTCTCAGATATTAAAGAATTTTTAAGTGATGGGATTATTCATAATTCTAAAAAATTAGAATATGATAGTTTTGTATTTGCAACCGGATATAAAGGTCAAGAATACATGGTGAAAAAATTTTTTGGTAATGAAGTTGCAAATAAAGTTGGAAAAATTTGGAATTTTGATACCAAAAAACAAGAATTAAATAATATGTTTGTAAAAACAAATCAGCAAGGATTGTGGTTTATAGCGGGAAGTTTGGCTCAATGCAGAATATTCTCTAAATATTTAAGTTTTCAAATTTCTAAAGAATTAAAATAATCCTTAATTTGTATCATACTTTATTACTGAGAATTGTTTCGTAAATATTAAATTTTCATTAAAGGGATACGATTTATGATGATTTAAATAATTTTTGTTAAACCTGAATTGGATAATTATTCTTCTCAATTTAAAATTAATTTTAAAAAACTGATCTTCTATGATTAGTAATTATATCAATTCAAAAATTTATTTTTATAACGATCAATTATTTGGTCCGTGAAAACTACTACGCAAAAATCTATTGTATTAAATTCTTTATCAATAAAGTAGTCTTTACTCATCATGCCACCTGCTCTTAAATAGCCCTTTATTAAAGGTGGTAGATTTTTAAAAACCATCTTTTCATCTTGTAATGTTTGAAAATGAATAGGATTTTTTTGCAATGATTTTACATTGAGGTCATCATTAAGACAGAAATTTTTCCGTAATAAATTAAATTCATTTCTAAATTTCTTTGGATCTGTTCCATGAAAACTAGCACAACCAAACAAAATTTTTATTTTATAATTATTTATATAATTCGAAATACCTTGCCATAACAATTTTAAAATTATTCCTGACCGATAGTCTATATGAACACATGAACGTCCAAGCTCTAACATGTTTGAATTAGAAAAATGTTTTTTTAAATTTGAAATATCAAATTCTTGCTCAGTATAAAATCCTTTATAAATTTTTGCAAAATTTCCTCTTAGTAACCTGTAAGTTCCAACCACATTTTCATTATTATTAATATTATTATCAATAATTATAATATGATCCGATACTTTATCGTAGAAATCAAAGTCTCTTTTAAAGAGATTGTTTATAGGNTTATTTTTAGTTTTTTTATCTTTAAGGAAAATTTTATATCTTAAATGTTGNGCTTTTTTTATTTCAAAATCTGTTTCAGCTATTTTAACAGTAAAATTTTTAAATATTATTGGAATAAAATTTAGTTTATTTTTTTTTAAAAATCTTTGTCTTCTAATATTCCTAGAAATAATTTTTTTACCTTTTAGTAAAAACTTACTGGNTTTGATATTGTTGAATACAACTAAGTTGTCCATATGCTATTCATAATAAACTAATATTACAAAAATATTAAAATAAATAAAATTTTATGATTTTATTCATNNCTAACTTGTGCATGCTGNAAGTCTTTTATTAAACAAAATTGTAANTATAAATAAGCCTCGAAGCTAGAAATAAAGATACTTAAGCTGATAGTTTTTCATAATTAATCTCGAAATTGAACTAGNTTAAATCNTTTTGTTTTTGATCCTGCTAGAGTAACATTACCTGAAGAAGGTATCATTGTCCTTAATTGCAAACCCCACTTGCCATCTTTTTTAGTTNAAGTAAATATACCNACAGCNGAAGCATAACTTTGCTTATTTTTGNATCTTCTATTGAATTCAACACTGCATTGAACTGCATTTTTTGANGAATTAATAACTTCTGNTTTATCTAGAGTTGAATGATCCCAATCCTCTTCGCTTTCAAGCTTATTGTAAAGGAAGCTCAAATATTCCCANAGNTCCTCTTTATTTTTATAAATAATAGGATCATTATTTTCAGAATGAGCCATGTGAGGGAAATGAAGACAATTTAATATTTTATCTTTATCTTTTTCATTAAAGAACTGGACATAATTATAGAGACTTTGAACTGCTANTTCTTCTTCATTTGTTTTTTTCATAGTTTTCTCCAAACTCATTAATTAACGATAAGAAAATCAAATAAGCTTTTAATGTCAAAACCTAGTTAATTTAATAAATTACGGTTAATTAAGCTAAATATNACTTAATTAATTGCAAAATATTTAAAATNTATGATTTGTAAGATAATANATTAGCAATAAATNTTTACGTATGTAAGGATTATTTAAAATTTTAAAAAAGATGTCTTATGAGTATTTTAGTTCGTTTTTCACCACCATCTATGACAGCAGATCAGTATGATGCAATTCTTGAAAGTCTCTATAAAGAGNGTGTTCATCCAGATCCAGGCCTGGAATTGTAGTTATGCTTCGGGTCAGGGGATCAAATAAAAGTTTCTCTACTTTTTGATTCAAAGGAACATTTTGAGTNATTTGGCGAAAAGATAGGCCCAGCACTATCTGAAATGGGAATGGATCCAGGTGAACCTGAAGTAATAGAACTTCACAACATAATCAGAAGAAATAGTTAGCCACTAAAATAAATTAAATGTCACTATTATTAGTTTGGTAAAATTTAATCCCGGTAACTGTTCCATGGAATATGGTCATTAGGCAGATTACTTGATTTAATATTCCTATTTAATATATCTTAATCTTGCATTTTTGTTACTCAATTTAAGGTCTAAGTCTTATTTGATTTTTTTCTTCAAAATTTAATGCAATATTGCTCATATCGGCATCTAATCCAAAATCATTTATTGTTTCTGATAGAATTTTNTTTGAGAGATCTCCAAGAGGTAGATCAACATTTAATAAAGCTCCATTCTTAAGAGCAATTGAAACATCTTTGTTCATTAGACCTGTNGTAAATCCCTGAAACATTTTTCCTGACAATATATTATCTGGTAAAGTAATTTCGGTAGCATAATTTCTCCCAGAACTTTTTTGAATAACTTCTATAGCTTTTTTTGGATCAATGCCGTCTTTAACAAGCATAGACAAAACCTCAAAAGTAGCTATTCTACAAATGAGATTTAATAAATTGTTTCCTGCTTTTAAACTATGTCCACTTCCTACAGAGCCAGCATGAAAAACATTTTTGCTAATCATATTTAGTAATGGTTTAATTTTTTGAAAAATAATTTCTTCACAACCGGCCATTATAGCTATTATTCCCTCTTTTGCACCTTTAGGACCCCCACTGACAGGAGCATCAACAAAGTTTACTTTTTTTTTAGCAAGTACTTTAGATATTTTTCTTGTTACTTCAGGTTCACCAGTTGTCATATCAATTACAAATGCATTTTTTTTTAGGTCATTTATTAANCCATTTTNACCAATTGTAATTTTTTCAACAATTTCACTTGTTGGTAGACACAAAAAAATAAAATCATTTTCACAAATGTCTTTTAATTCATATTTAACAATTCCACCTAAATTTTCCATTTTANTTAAATTTGATTTATTTATATCAAATATATTCACTTCATTTTCTAATAATAATCTTTCACAAAGTGGGGCACCCATATTTCCTAAACCAATAAATCCTATTTTAGACATGATAATCTCTCATTAAATTATTTTAGTAATTATAATTATAATTATAATTAATTTAAAATTTAAATTTATTTTTTTTTTATCTAATTCTAGAATNAANANAAAATTAGAGATNGATATGGAAAATTATGAAATNGGATGTTTTGTAGGAAGATTNTGGNTTGAAGAAAATAAAGGTCCTTCAATTATAAAGGTTAAGGATAATTTTATTTTTGATATTACATCAAAATTGGTCCCTACAATGAGCAGTCTTTTAGAATTGGATAACCCAATTGATTATGTGAAAGGTATAGAAGGCAAGAAAATAATCTCAATAGAAGATATAGAAAATGATATTAATAATAGAAACTTCAAAACAAAAATTAGATTATTAGCTCCTTGCGATTTACAAGTTGTTAAAGCATGCGGTGTTACTTTTGCAAAATCAATGGTTGAAAGAGTTATTGAAGAAAGAGCTTCAGGTGACTTTAAAAAAGCAGAAGAATTAAGGATATCTATAGGTGATTTAATAGGTGATAATCTTAAAAATATTATACCTGGATCCAAAAAAGCCCAAGAGGTAAAACAACTTCTTATTAAAGAAGATTTATGGTCACAGTATTTAGAAGTGGGCATTGGTCCTGATGCTGAGGTATTTACAAAAGCTCAAGTTTTATCATCAGTAGGGCATGGTTCTGAGGTTGGCCTTCATCCTGTGTCAAACTGGAATAATCCGGAGCCCGAGATTGTTTTAGCAGTAAATAGTAAGGTTAAAATAGTAGGCGCTACACTTGGAAATGATGTTAATTTAAGAGACATAGAAGGTCGATCTGCATTACTCCTTGGGAAAGCAAAAGATAATAATGCTTCATGTTCAATTGGGCCATTTATAAGATTGTTTGATGAAACATTTTCTTTGGATGATGTAAGAAAAGCTGAGTTAAAAATGACTATAGATGGTATAGATGACTTTCAATTGATTGGGTCAAGTTATATGTCAGAGATTAGCAGGAATCCAGAAGATTTAGTAAAACAAACCTCATCAAGACATCATCAATATCCTGACGGTTTTATGCTTTTTTTAGGAACATTATTTGCACCAACTGAAGATAGAGACACAAAAGGTGAAGGTTTTACACATAAAATTGGTGATAAGGTTACCATTAAAGAAAGAAATCTTGGTTCTTTAGTTAATTATGTAAATTTAAGTACTAAGTGTCCTGAATGGACTTTTGGGATTTCTGAACTTTACAATAACCTTATAAAAAGAGGATTCTACAAATAAATATGTCTTTTGAAGGAATATTGTCTGATATTAAGGTTTTAGATTTTTCAACTTTATTACCGGGACCTTTGGCTTCACTTTTTTTGTCAGAGATGGGTGCAGAAGTAATTAAAGTTGAAAGATTAAAATTTGGTGATGAGATGAGAAGGAAAACACCAGAGATTGATGGAACTAATGTCTCCTTTGCAATTTTAAATAGAGGTAAAAACAGTATTGAAATTGATTTAAAAAATGTTCTTCAAAATGAAAAACTTAAAAAATTAATTAAAGAAGTAGATATTGTTCTAGAACAATTTAGACCAGGAGTTATGAAACGATTAGGCTTAGACTATGATTCAATAAAACTGATAAATCCAAAAATTATATATGTTTCAATTACAGGTTATGGCCAGGAAGGTCCTAAAAGTAACTTTGCTGGACATGATTTAAATTACATTGGGGACACTGGCTTGTTAAGTTTAAGTATGGGTAATGAAGATAATACAGTAGTACCTCCAGCTCTGATTGCAGATATTGGGGCAGGCTCCTATCCTGCAATTATGAATATATTATTAGCATTAAGAAAAAGAGACTTAAACAAAGAGGGGTCATACATTGATATCTCGATGACAGATGGATTATTCACTTTTATGTTTTGGGCACTAGGTAAAGGTTTTTCTAAAAACGAGTGGTCACAAAATTCAGATTATTATTTATCAGGGGGATCACCTCGTTATAATATTTATGAAACTAAGGATAAAAGATATTTAGCAGTGGCACCTATTGAAGACAGATTTTGGAATAAATTTTGTGAAGTAATTGATTTAAACATTACCTATAAAGATCAAAAAAAAACAGATCAAGAAATTATTGAAAAAGTTAGTTCTATAATAAAAACTAAAACATCTGGTTATTGGGATAAGGTTTTTAAAAAAGCAGATTGTTGTTGCACTGTTGTCAAATCTCTTAAAGAAGCTGTTGGTGATGACCATTTTGTTTCAAGAAATCTTTTCTCAAAAAAAGTTAAAATTAATGATGAAATAACCTTGCCTTCTTTACCTTTGCCGATCAGTAAGCAATTTTTAAATCCAAAAACAGTTAAATCTTTTCCAACTCTAGGTGAACAAAATAAAACTTATATGAAATAAATTTTTTAAGTGATAGAATATAAACTCTAAGAGGTAATCTATGAAAAAAATTAATGATTTAGAATCTTATTGGATGCCATTTACTGCGAATAGGGATTTTAAAAAAGATCCTAGGATCGTTTGTTCTGCTGATGGCATGTATTATAAAAGTCAAGAAGGCAATGATATTCTTGATGCTACTGCAGGATTATGGTGTGTTAACGCTGGACATAATAGAAGGAAAATTAACGAAGCCATTACCGAACAACTTTCAGTTTTAGATTATGCCCCTTGTTTTCAATTTGGTCACCCTAAAGCATTTGAGTTAGCCAATAGAATATCAGAAATTTTCCCAGAGGGTATGAATCACGTTTTTTTTACAAACTCTGGTTCAGAAGCTGTTGATACTACTTTAAAAATTGCTTTGGCTTATCATAGAGCAAGAGGAAAAGGGACTAAAACAAGGTTAATTGGAAGAGAAAGAGGTTATCATGGTGTCGGTTTTGGAGGTATTTCTGTTGGTGGAATGCCAAGAAATAGACAATATTTTGGAACCTTATTGTCAGGTGTAGACCACCTTCCTCATACTTTTGACCATGAAAGGAATGCATTCTCTAGGGGAGAGCCTGAGTTTGGAGAAGAGTTCGCTGACAAGTTAGAGGATATTATTGCACTTCATGATGCATCTACAATAGCAGCTGTAATAGTTGAGCCCATGGCTGGTTCAACTGGTGTTTTACCCCCTCCAAAAGGTTACTTAAAAAAGCTTAGGTCTATATGTACTAAACATGACATTCTTTTAATATTTGATGAAGTTATAACAGGCTTTGGAAGATTAGGAACTGCTACAGCTTCAGATTACTTTGGAGTAGTTCCTGATATAATTTCATGTGCAAAAGGTATTACAAATGGCGTTATCCCAATGGGAGGCGCAGTAGTTAAAGATGAAATATATGAAACTATGTTAGATGAAGCAGATAATCCAATAGAATTGTTCCATGGTTATACATATTCAGGACATCCTATCGCTGCTGCTGCTGGTCTAGCTTCACTCGAGATATATAAGGAAGAAAACTTATTTCAAAGAGCATCAGAACTTTCTCCTTATATGGAAGAAGTTGCACATTCTTTAAAAGGTGAAAATCATATTATAGATATTAGAAATATTGGTTTAGTTGCTTCTGTTGAATTAATGCCAAGAGAAGGTGCTATTGGATCACGTGGTTATGAATTAATGAAAAGAATGTGGGACAAAGGTGTTATGGTGAGATTTACGCAAGATACCATGGCAGTAACTCCACCTTTAATTGCTGAACGAAAACATATTGATGAAATGTTTGATAAAACGCGAGAGGCTCTAAAAGAGATAAATTAAACTATATCTGGAATAGCTCTTTTTGTTTCCTCATAATTTGACATAGCATGCTGAATAGCTAGAGCTATCTCACTTAATTTTGCATCATTACCTGCAGGGGCAACTAATTGAATGCCAAATGGTAATTCTTTATGATCTAATCCACATGGTAATGCCCAAGCACAAGGTATAGCCATTGTAGGAGCGTAACTAAGTGCAAGCCATCTCATGTAAGTAGGGAGTTTTTCTTTATTAATTTGTTCAACATAAAGATTTTCATGTGGAAAAGGTGATACAGAAGCAGCAGGACAAATTAAAACATCATAATTTTCAAAAAACTTTCTAAAATTATTATAAATTTTAGTTTGTTCTTGATGACCCCAAGTTATATCCTCCATAGAAAACTTAAGACCTCTTTCTACGTTGTCAATAACATTTGGACCTAATAGATCTTTATCTTTTTTAACCTTTTCAAGATGAGAGGTCACATAATTAAAACCTCTTATTACTTCAAAACAATCATGTATATTTAAAAAGTCTGGATGATCATTATTCGCATAATGAAAATAACTTTTAATAATTTCAATTTTCTTAAGAAAAACTTTTTTAATATCATTATCCACTGGTGCACAACCCAGATCACTGGAAAAGGCCATTTTGATTGATGATAAATCTGATGGTATAAGTTCTGAAGGAAGAGAAAATGAATTTAAACTTGAAAAAATATCACTATTATCAATATTAACTATTGCTTGTAACAATAGATAGGCATCTCTTACATCTCTTCCCATCGGACCCGCCACAGAAAAGGGGTTTAATTTTATTCCTTCAGTAGATGGAACCATCCCAGGTGAAGGTCTGAAGCCAGTTACACCGCAAAAACTAGCAGGTGTCCTCAAGCTTCCTCCATAGTCAGTTCCAGTTGCGAGTGATATCATGTTGAGTGATAATGCAGCAGCGCTTCCTCCTGAAGATCCGGCGGAAGTAAGATTAAACTGAAATGGGTTTCCAGTTGCACCATAAACTTTATTTTTTGTATTAGCTCCAGCACCAAATTCAGGCGTATTAGTCTTACAAAAAATAATAGCACCTTCTTCCCGAAGATTTTTAATAATATCATCATCATTATTTGGTATATGATCTTTGTATAATAATGATCCATATGTAGATCTAAGGTTCTTAACCATTTGAAGATCTTTAATACCAACAGGTAATCCATGAAGTAATCCTAAAGGTTGACCTTTTAAGACTTCTTCATCACAATTTTTTGCTTGTTTAAGAACATCTTTTTTATCAATAGCTACAATTGCATTTACATCTGGATTGTACTTTTCGTATTGCTCAAGGCAACTTTTTACAATTTCTGTTGATGAAATTTGCTTTTGTCCAATTAGTTTTCTTGCTTCATAGGCAGGTAGATTTGATATTTCACTCATTTTAAATCCTTAAAAGGATAACTTTATTACACATCATAATTATATCAATTATTAATTCAAATACTTGACAAAGAATGCATAAGGATAATTATAGTAATATTATGGATATAGTAGAAAAGTTAAGAAATGTTAATTTAAGACCTACTAAGCAAAGAATTCTTTTGGCCAACCAAATTTTGGATGGAACAAATAAACACTTTACAGCCGAAACAATTCAAAAAGAGGTATTATCTAAAGGTCAGAGCATTTCTCTAGCAACAATATATAATTGTTTAAACAAATTTGTAAGTGTAGGTCTCTTAAAACAAATAGACCAACAGGGTGAAGTCACAATTTTTGATACAAATGTATCGTGCCACCATCATTTTCTTAATCAGGAAACTGGAGAATTAATTGATATTGAGCCTGATGAAATCGGCTTTTCTAAACTTCCCAAAATCCCGAACGGTTTTGAAAATGATGGAATAGAGGTTCTTATAAAATTAGAGAGTAAAAATCTAGTTTAGAATTATTCTAACCTGTTGACATTAATATACCCAATTAATATATTCTAAATATAACGATATTATCAGAAAGGTTTTCATAAATGGATGATCAAAGTATAAGTAAATGTCCTGTAATGCATGGATCAGCAACACAAAATAGTGGTATAAGTACTACGAATCGCGATTGGTGGCCAAATCAGTTGAATGTAAATATTCTTCACCAAAATGACAAAAGATCTAATCCAATGAGTGCGGACTTCGACTACAGGGAAGAATTCAAGAAGCTGGATTACTTTGCTTTGAAAAAAGATTTGACAGATTTAATGACTGACTCTCAAGATTGGTGGCCTGCAGATTATGGTCACTACGGGCCTTTTTTTATTAGAATGACGTGGCATGCAGCCGGAACATATAGAACTGCTGATGGAAGAGGTGGTGGAGGAACTGGCGATCAAAGGTTTGCTCCTTTAAATAGTTGGCCAGATAATGGAAATTTAGATAAAGCTAGGAGGCTTTTATGGCCAATAAAACAAAAATATGGAAATAAAATCAGTTGGGCTGATTTATTTATTTTAACAGGTAATGTTGCTATAGAATCAATGGGTGGAAAGACATTTGGTTTTAGTGGAGGAAGACCAGATATTTGGTCAGCTCCTGAAGATATTTATTGGGGAAGAGAAGAAGAGTGGCTTCAGAATAAAAGGTATACTGGCGAAAGAGACTTAGAAGTTCCTTTAGGTGCTGTTCAAATGGGTTTAATCTATGTTAATCCACAAGGTCCTGACGGTAATCCAGATCCCTTAGCTAGTGCCAAAGACATAAGAGAGACATTCGCTCGAATGGCTATGAATGACGAAGAAACTGTAGCACTTACAGCAGGTGGTCATACTTTTGGTAAATCTCATGGTGCAGCAGACCCAGACGCATATGTTGGTCCAGAGCCTGAAGGGGCACCGATGGAAGAAATGGGTTTAGGTTGGAAAAACTCTTATGAAACTGGAAACGGCGGACATACCATAACCAGTGGAATTGAAGGAGCATGGACTGCGAACCCTACTAAATGGGATAATGGCTATTTTGACATTCTTTTTGCTTATGAGTGGGAATTGGTTAAAAGTCCTGCTGGAGCATATCAATGGCATCCTATTAACCCAAAAGATAAAGATATGGCCCCTGATGCTCACGATAGTTCAAAAAAGGTCACTACAATGATGACTACTGCAGACATGGCTATGAGAGAAGACCCTGAATATAGGAAAGTTTCAAAAAGATTTCATGATAATCCTGATCAATTTGCAGATGCTTTTGCAAGGGCATGGTTTAAACTTCTTCATAGAGATATGGGCCCAAAGTCACGTTATTTAGGCCCTGAAGTTCCTGAAGAAAATTTAATTTGGCAAGATCCAATTCCTGAGGGAAATAAATCTTTTGATGTAAACGCTGCTAAGCAAAAAATTGCTAATTCTGGATTAAGTATCTCAGAAATGGTTGAAACAGCATGGGCTAGTGCATCTACGTTTAGAGGCACTGATATGAGAGGCGGAGCAAATGGTGCAAGAATTAGATTATCTCCTCAAAAGGATTGGGTGGCTAACAAACCAGATCAGCTTTCAAAAGTATTATCTAAATATCAAGAAATTGCTAATGATATCAAGGCATCTATTGCGGATATAATTGTTTTAGGTGGAAATGTTGGTATTGAAAAAGCTACTGGAAAAGAAATTTCTTTTGTACCAGGAAGGGGTGATGCTTCAGAGGCTCAAACAGACGTTGAATCATTTTCAGTTCTTGAACCATTGTCTGATGGGTTCAGAAATTTTCTAAAAGAGGATTACGGCGTGAGCCCAGAGGAAATGTTATTAGATAAATCCCACTTACTTGGATTAACTGCACCCGAAATGACGGCATTAGTTGGTGGATTAAGGTCATTAGGTGTAACTACAAATGATAAAGGTATTTTTAGTGAAAATTCAAACAAATTAAATAATGAATTTTTTGTAAAGTTATTAGATATGTCAATTAAATGGGAACCTCAAGATCATAATACTTTTAAAGGTAATGATAAAAATGGTAACGTTTATGAAGCTTCACGTTACGACCTTGCTTTTGGATCTAATTCACAACTTAGGGCTTTATCTGAAGTTTATGCTTCCACTGGCGGTTCAGATAAAATGGTTGATGATTTTATAATTGCTTGGAATAAAGTAATGAATAATGACAGGTTTGACGTCTAATTTTTTTTGGGTGGTTCAGCTTTTTAGCTTTCCACCCAATATTCAAGATCTAGGATGAATATTTTTATGAGTTTTAATCAATTCGGCTTCATTTACATCAGTATACCTCTGTGTCGTTGATAGACTTACGTGTCCTAATAGTTGTTGAATAGCCCTTAAATCTGCTCCACCTGAAAGTAAATGTGTTGCAAATGAATGTCTCAATGAATGAGGAGTTGCAAAATCTGGTAATCCAAGTTCATAACGAATTTTTTCTAATCTTCTTTGAATTATTCTTGGTGAAAGAGGCTTTCCTCTTTTGCCTAAGAATATTAAATCCTCAGGAGCTTGTTTAAAAGGACAATGGTCAATATATTTTTTCAGTATATTATTTATTTCAGGAAGAATTGGAACATCTCTATATTTACCCCCTTTACCCTTAACACGAAGCCAATCATCTGAAGGAAGATCCTTTATTCTTAAAGATAATGCTTCATTTATTCTTAAACCTGCTCCATATAATAAGAGAATAACTGATTTATCTCTTAAATTAATCCACAACTCATTATCATCTTTCATAATATATTCTATTGCATCAGCAACAAGTTTAGGGTCTATAGATTTAGGTAAAGGTTTACTTACTTTTGGGCTTTTAAAAATTGAAAAATCAACCTCATTAATTTTTTTTTCATTAGATAGATATTTGAAGAAATTTTTAATACTTGAAATTTTTCTAGCAATTGAATTTTTCGAGAGTTTTTTAGTATTTAATTCATAAAGAAAACCTCTTATTGAATTTTGTGTAGGGTATTTGAAATCAAGTTTATTTACATGACAATGATTTAGGTATTCTTTTACGTCTCGACCATAAGAATTGAATGTATGTTCACTAAAATTCTTATTAACTTTTAAATAATTTATCCATTCTTTTAAATAATCATTGTTCATGATATCCAATTTTTATAAGATAGATTGACCTGTTTTTTCCCAGTCTTCTAAAAAAGCATTTAATCCTTTATTTGTTAATGGATGATTATACATTGATTCTAGAATTTTTGGAGGAATAGTAGCAATGTGGGCTCCTAATTTAGCAGAATCAACTATATCTTGTACACTTCTAATTGAAGCTGCTAAAACTTCAGTATTAATGTTATGTAAATCATAGATTTCAACAATTTCAGAAATTAAGTTAATACCATCAGCTCCAATATCATCTAGTCGTCCAATAAATGGTGAAATATATGTAGCTCCTGCTTTTCCTGCTAATATAGCTTGAGCGGCACTAAAACAAAGTGTAACGTTTACCTTAATATTTTCATTTGAAAAACTTTTACACGCCTTAAGTCCATCAATTGTTAACGGCACTTTAATAACAACATTTGATGCAATTTTGGATAATTTTTTTCCTTCTAATATCATTGTTTCAGCATCTGTAGCTGTTACTTCTGCGCTGACTGGACCATCCACAATTTCACATATTTGTGCAATCGCATCAATAAAATCCAAACCTGATTTTGCTATTAAGGATGGGTTGGTTGTAACTCCGTCAATCAAACCGGTCTCATTTAAAGACTTGATTTCATTAATGTCAGCTGAATCAATAAATATTTTCATTTTATATCCTAATGTTTATATGTAATTTAAATCACTATATTATGTTATATCATAATTGTTAATGAGAATTTAAAATTACTTATGTCTGACAGTAAAAAATTTAAACTTATTTCAGTATTATTATCTGGACCTTTTGATAGAGCGTTTAGTTATAAAATTAAGATTTCATCATATCAAGTTGGTAAGATCATAATAGCTCCTTTTAGAAACCAAAAATTATTAGGTATCATATTAGCTGAGGAACCTGAAATTATTGATGATCAAAAAATTAAACAAGTTGATTGCTCTATAGTTGTACCACCCTTAACAAAAACTTATTTAGAATTTATAAATTTTTTTAGCAAATGGAATTGTATAAGCAAAGGATTAGTTTTAAAAAATATTTTGGGACCACATGATAAAAATTCAATAAAAAAAGTAGAAAACTTAAAAACATACGACTCCAATCAAATGTCCAAAATTAAAGTTATTTCAAAAATATTGCTCAATCATGATCAGAGATTTGCTTCTGAAAAAATTTATAAAAACTTTTATCAAAAAAAAGCTAATATTTTTCTCCTTCACGGTGTTGCTGGTTCAGGAAAAACAGAAACTTACTTTGAATCAATTGATTTTTGTATAAAAAACAAAAAACAAGTTCTTATTTTATTACCTGAGATTGGACTTACATCTGAATGGGAAAGTAGGTTTAAAGATAGATTTGAAACATCACCCGACAAATGGCACTCTGGCATTAAAAAAAGTGTAAAAAAAAGTATCTGGGCACGATCAGTTTTCAAAAAAGATTTAATAGTAGTTGGTGCAAGGTCAGCTCTTTTTTTACCCTTTTCAAATTTAGGGTTAATAGTTGTTGACGAGGAGCATGACAGTTCTTTTAAACAAGAAGAGGGTCAAAGATACCATGCTAGAGATATGTCTATATATCTTGGGTCAAAATCAAATATACCCGTGATATTAGCTTCGGCCACACCTTCAATTGAAAGTTTATATAATTCATCAAACAATAAGTATATTCATCTTAACTTATCTTCTAGAGCTACTGGAGCTCAAATGCCTGAAGTTCAAATAATAGATATGAAAGATAATCCCACACTTTCAGGAAATTGGATTTCTGAGCCTATGGTAAATGAATTAAAGATGAGATATAAAAATAAAGAACAATCTATGATATTTCTTAATAGAAGGGGTTATTCCAATTTAACAATCTGTAGATCTTGTGGGCATAAAATGAATTGTAAAAATTGTAATTCATGGCTTGTTGAGCATAGAAGTAAAAAAGTATATTTATGCCATCATTGTGGTTATAAAAAGCCTTCTTTTAGTAAATGCCAGAATTGTGATTCTTCAAATTTAGTATCATGTGGTCCTGGTATTGAAAAGATTAGTGATGAAATTAAAAAATTGTTCCCAAATTCGCATATTGAAAATCTGTCGAGTGATACTTTTTCTAACATTGATAATTTTAATCTGATTGTTAAAAATATAATAAAAGGTAAAGTTGACTTTATTATTGGAACTCAAATTTTAGCTAAAGGTTACGATTTTCCCAAGTTAAACTATGTAGGAATAGTAGATGGTGATATTGGTGTATACGGTGGTGATCTTAGAGCCTCAGAAAAGTGTTTTCAACTTTTAAAACAAGTTTCTGGAAGAGCAGGAAGGCACTTGAAAGATAGAAAGGGTCTTGTCCAAATTCAAACCTATAACCCTCAAAATCCAATTTTAAAAACAATAAGAGATAAGGACGAAAATAAGTTTTATCAAGAAGAAATTAGTTATAGAAAAAATGCATTGATGCCACCATTTTCACGTTTAATATCAATAATAATCTCTTCAAAATCAGAGAGCTTACTTCATGATGTATGTTACAATTTGTTAGAAAACTTTCCAAAATATGATGAAGTAAAAATTCTTGGTCCTGCACCAGCACCTTTAAATTTTTTAAGAGGAAGATATAGAAATAGATTTTTAATTAAATCCCAGAAGAATATTTTTATTCAAGATATAGTTAAGTCATGGATTCAAAATTCTAAAGTTTCTAAGCAGGTAAGAGTAAGTATTGATGTGGATCCTTATACATTTTCATAAACCTTCAGTAATAGAATTTATTGTCTAAAATTATATGGTTATGCTTGCAATAATATGAATGCTGTGATAGCTATCGAATAATAATATTTGGTTGTTTAATGGAAAATGTAGATAAGAAAAATGTTGGCTTACCTAGCAGGTATATTAATGCTTTATACGAATTATGTGATGAAACAAAAAAGTTAAAAAAAGTAACCCAAGATTTTGAAAAATTTATTAGTTTGTCTAAAGAAAATAATGATTTTAGTGTTCTTCTTAATTCTCCAACCATTGGTAAATTAAATCAAGGCAAATGTCTAAATGATATTTTAAAAAAAAGTAAGGCAGATAAACTTACTACCAATTTCTGTGGTGTAATGTGTAGAAATGGAAGAGTAAGTTTAATCACAAAGGTAATGAAAGAATTTTTAAATGAGGTGTCTCGTCGAAGAGGTGAAATAGTGGTTGAGGTGTTTTCACCTTACAAGCTCGATAATAAGGAAGAAGAAGATTTAAAAAAAACAATTCTGAGTAAAATTAATGGAAAAAATATTTCTTTACTTACCCATATTGATAGTACTTTATTAGGTGGTTTAATTGTAAAGTATGGTTCCAAGATGATTGATACTTCAATCAAAACTAAATTGAAAAATCTTGAATTAGCGATGAAAGGTGCAAATTAGATGGATATTAAAGCAGCAGAGATTTCCTCTATTCTAAAAGATCAAATTAGAAATTTTGGTACAGACGCCGAGGTTTCAGAAATTGGTAAAGTATTATCAGTTGGTGACGGTATTGCTAGAGTTCATGGATTAGATGAAATAAAAGCAGGAGAAATGGTTGAGTTTGATGGCGGCATTGCCGGAATGGCTCTTAATCTTGAAAAAGACAATGTTGGTATTGTTATTTTTGGTAGCGATAAAGATATTAAAGAAGGTGATATTGTAAAAAGAACAGGATCTATAGTTGATGTTCCTTCAGGAAAAGGTCTACTTGGAAGAGTTGTAGATGCACTCGGTAATCCTATAGATGGTAAAGGTGCATTAAAGAATGTCAAAAGAGCAAGAGTTGAAACTAAAGCTCCAGGTATTATGCCTAGACAATCTGTTCATGAGCCAATGCAAACTGGTTTGAAAGCTATTGATTCTTTGATACCTATCGGTCGAGGTCAAAGAGAACTTATTATTGGTGATAGACAAACTGGCAAAACTGCAATTGCCATTGATACTTTTTTAAATCAAAAGTCTGTTAATGATGCAGCAGGAAAAGATGATAGTAAAAAGCTTTTTTGTATTTATGTTGCAGTAGGACAAAAAAGATCTACCGTAGCTCAAATTGTAAAAACTCTCGAGGAAAATGGAGCTTTAGATTATACAATAGTTGTTGCTGCAACTGCGTCTGATCCTGCTCCAATGCAGTTTCTTGCGCCATATTCAGCAGCTACAATGGGTGAGTATTTTAGAGATAATGGAATGCATGCTGTAATTGTATATGATGATCTATCTAAACAGGCTGTAGCTTATAGACAAATGTCATTGTTATTAAGAAGACCTCCAGGAAGAGAAGCTTATCCAGGGGATGTTTTTTATCTCCATTCAAGGCTACTAGAAAGAGCAGCAAAGCTTAATTCAGACAATGGATCTGGATCATTAACAGCATTACCAGTTATTGAAACACAAGGTGGAGACGTATCGGCATTTATTCCTACTAACGTGATTTCGATTACTGATGGACAAATATTTTTAGAAACAGAATTATTTTATAAAGGTGTTAGACCAGCAGTTAATGTTGGTTTGTCAGTATCAAGGGTTGGATCATCTGCTCAAATTAAAGCTATGAAACAGGTGGCAGGAACAATCAAACTAGATTTAGCTCAATACCGAGAAATGGCAGCTTTTGCTCAGTTTGCATCTGATCTGGATGCTTCAACAAGACAATTGCTAGCAAGAGGTGAAAGGTTGACTGAATTATTGAAACAACCACAATATTCACCGCTATCTGTAGAACATCAAGTGTGTGTTATCTATGCTGGTGTTAAAGGATATTTAGACAAAATAAGCATTAATCAGATTGGAGAATTTGAAAAAGCTCTAATGCAAACACTAAATTCAAAAGGTTCCTCAATTATTGATTCTATTACTATAGAAAAAGCACTTAATGAGAAATCTGAAAAAGATCTTCAAAAAATAATTGAAGATTTAGTCAATAGTTACGAGTAAAGGATACTTTAATGCCCTCGTTAAAAGATCTAAAAAATAGAATTGGATCTGTAAAATCCACTCAGAAAATTACATCTGCAATGAAAATGGTTGCAGCTGCAAAGCTAAGAAAAGCTCAAGAACAAGCTATTTCATCAAGACCATTTTGCTCTAGTATGGAAAAAATTGTAATTAGTTTGGCTGGAAAATTAATTGATAATGCTCCAGATCTTTTAAAGGGGAAAAAAGAGATTAACAAACAATTACTTGTTGTTTTCTCTGCT
Source organism: SAR116 cluster bacterium (assembly GCA_002691795.1). GTDB lineage: Bacteria > Pseudomonadota > Alphaproteobacteria > Puniceispirillales > Marisalimonadaceae > TMED54. The sequence continues at coordinate 7,035 of NZIY01000058.1, read as the reverse complement.
GACAGAGGACTATGTGGAGGTTTTAATGGTTCAATTTCAAGAGCGGTTAAAACTGAAATTCAAAAGTCCAATAATCTAGGTATCGAAACCAAATTATTATTTATTGGAAGAAAATCAGCTGATACTTTAAAGAAAGATTTTAGACAGAACTTTGTTGAAGTCATTACAGGAAATTCTACTAATCCTATTTATAACGATGCTCTATCGATTGCTTTAAAAATTATTGAGCTTTATCAAAATGATGAATTTGGAACATGTAAAATAATTTTTAATAAATTTGTATCAGCCATTAATCAAGAAGTAACACTTAAAAGTTTGATACCTATAGAGACAAGTCAAGAGGATAATACCAGCAAACAAGTAACTTCAGTTTATGAGTATGAACCTGAAGAAGATGTTATACTTAAAGAGTTGTTAAACAAAAATATAGCAACACAATTATTTAGTGCACAAATGGAAAGCACAGCAAGCGAGCTAGCAGCAAGAATGACAGCTATGGATAACGCTACAAGAAATGCTGGTGACTTGATAGATAGGCTAACTTTACAATATAATAGAACAAGACAAGCGTTTATTACAAAAGAATTGATAGAGATTATTTCAGGAGCAGAGGCTCTTTAATTTAGACTGGAGAAAATAATGGCAAAAAAAACACCAAATGTAACAGGGAAAATTAGTCAAGTTATCGGCGCCGTAGTTGATGTTGAATTTAATGGCGAATTACCACCAATCTTAAATGCCTTAGAAATTAATAATGAAGGTAATAAGTTAATATTAGAAGTTGCACAACACCTTGGTGAAAATGAAGTTCGAACAATAGCTATGGATACAACTGATGGTTTAGTGAGAGGTGCTGAAGTTAGAGATACAGGAGCACCTATTACTGTACCTGTTGGTCCTGAGACACTTGGAAGGATTCTTAATGTAATTGGAGATCCGGTTGACGATGGTAAACCAGTTAAGTCTAAACAAACATTACCAATACATAGAGATGCTCCTGAATACATTGATCAATCTACTGAAGCAGAAATTTTAGAGACAGGTATCAAAGTTGTTGATCTTCTCGCTCCATATGCAAAAGGTGGTAAAATTGGTTTATTTGGTGGTGCAGGTGTTGGTAAAACGGTTCTTATCATGGAATTGATTAACAATGTAGCAAAAGCTCATGGTGGATATTCAGTTTTTGCTGGTGTTGGTGAAAGAACAAGAGAAGGTAATGATTTATATCATGAAATGGTTGAATCTGGTGTTATTACACCAAACAAAGAAGGTTCGAAAGCTGCGCTAGTATATGGACAGATGAATGAGCCTCCAGGAGCTAGAGCAAGAGTAGCTTTAACTGGATTAACACTCGCTGAATATTTTAGAGATCAAGAAGGTCAAGATGTACTATTTTTTGTAGATAATATTTTTAGGTTTACCCAAGCTGGATCAGAAGTATCAGCTTTACTTGGTAGAATACCTTCTGCTGTAGGATATCAACCAACATTAGCTACTGATATGGGAACGTTACAGGAAAGAATTACAACTACAAACAAAGGTTCAATAACTTCAGTTCAAGCTATTTATGTTCCAGCTGACGATTTGACAGATCCAGCTCCTGCTACTTCATTTGCACACCTAGATGCAACAACTGTATTATCCAGACAAATAGCTGAATTAGGAATTTATCCTGCTGTTGATCCGTTAGATTCTACTTCTAGAATGCTTGATCCAAGAATAGTTGGAGAAAATCATTACAACATAGCTAGAAGAGTTCAAGAAGTTTTACAACAATATAAATCATTACAAGATATAATAGCTATTTTAGGAATGGATGAATTATCAGAAGAAGATAAACTAGTTGTTGCCAGAGCAAGAAAAATCCAAAGATTTCTCTCACAACCCTTTCATGTGGCAGAAGTATTCACAGGATCTCCTGGTAAATTAGTAAGTCTTGAAGATACTATCAAAGGTTTTCAGGGTATTATTGAAGGTAAATACGATGACTTGCCAGAGGCAGCCTTTTATATGGTAGGCACAATAGAAGAAGCTGTTGAAAAAGGAAAAAAATTAGCCAAAGATGCGGCCTAATTTTAGGTTGTACAGAATAGAAATATGAGTGATTTGATAAAAATAAATATAGTTACGCCTTTAGAACTTTTGAAATCAAAAGAAACTAAAATGTCAGTTTTACCGGGATCTGAAGGTGATCTTGGTGTAATGAGTAGGCATACTCCGCTTATGACATTGTTAAATAGAGGTGTTATAAAGTTGTTTGATGAAAATAATTCTTTAAGTGATAAAATTGCTGTTGATGGTGGTGTTGCTGATATTTCTGAAGAAGGCATTACCGTATTAAGTGAAAGAGCTGAAATTATTGGCTCAAATTCTTCAAATAAGCAAATTCTTGAAGAGAAAATCAACGATTTAAATTTAAAGTTAAAAAAACCTGAGATTGCCGAAGATAAAACATTAAAAGATGAACTAGAATTTTTAAACTTCGTTTTAGAGAAATCTAATTAATAAAATCTTTTATTATTGGCAAAAAAATTAAATTGATCTTTTCATAAACATCTTTCTTAAAGTAAATAGCTTTATTGGTAAGGTCTAGGGGACTTGTCCATTGCCATTCGTTAAATTCTGGATATTCAGTATTAATATTAATTTCATTATCATCTCCAGTGAAGTTAAATAAGACCCATTTTTGGGTTTGGCCTCTAAACTGACCATTCCAAAGTTTATTTGCTAAGTTATGAGGAACATCATAGTTTATCCAATCTGGATACTCAGCAATATATTCAACGGAATTAATACTTGTTTCTTCAATCAATTCTCTAAAACCTGCTTCTATAGGGGTTTCATTGTTATCAATTCCTCCTTGAGGTAATTGCCAGGCATTATTTGGGTTATCAATTCTTTTTCCAGAAAAAACTAACCCCTCATTATTAAAAACCATGATACCTACGCAAGGTCTATAAGGTCTTTCTGAAAGTGGTTTTAGATCGTTCATTAATAGTATTATCCAAGATCATTTTTGATTAATCTATGATGAACCAATTTCTTTTTATTTATTTTATTTTTCTTACCATACAATTGAATACCTCTTATTAAATCATAAGCTCTTGAAATTTGATTATCCTCTAAAAGAATCTCAATTTTACTTAATTCACTATTTTTTTCTTTTGTTGTAGGAGTATTCATTTTATCCAATGCCCCTCTTAAATTTTCTTCTCTTATAGAGGCTTTATTTTTTTTCTTTTTCGTCGTACCTGCCTCTACAATTATGTCTGGCTCAATTCCTTTAGCTTGGATTGAAATGCCACTAGGAGTATAATATCTCGAAGTTGTTAATCTAATGGCACCGTCATTTGAAATAGGAATGATTGATTGAACAGATCCTTTCCCAAAACTTCTGGTTCCTAGGATAATAGCTCTTCCGTGATCTTTTAAAGCCCCTGCTACAATTTCGCTTGCTGATGCTGAACCATTATTAATTAATATTACTAATGGAAAATTGTTTAAAACATCTCCAGGTTTTGCAAAAGTTCTGTCAACATCGCCTTCATTTCTTCCTTTGGTTGATACTATTTCACCATTATTTAAAAAAGCATCGGTTACAGAAATTGATTGCGTTAACAACCCTCCAGGGTTGTTTCTTAAGTCTAAAATTAAACCTTCAAATTTATCATCAAGATTTGTTTTTATTTCTTCAATTTTTGAAATCATGCTCGTTGTAGTATTTTGTGAAAATGTTGTTAACCTTAGATATCCAACATTATTGATAATTTCGTATTTAACTGATTTTATCTTTATTTTATCTCTTACAATTTCTAAGTCAAAAGGATCTATATCTTTCCTTAAAACTGTAATTTTCACTTTTGTACCTATTGGCCCTCTTAATTTTTCTACAGCTTTATTCAAAGGTAATCCTCTGATAGATTCGCCTTCAACTCCAATAATTAAATCACCCGGTTGCATACCTGCCTTATCTGCTGGTGTATCATCAATTGGGGACACAACTTTTACGACACCATTTTCAAGTGTTATTTCTATTCCTAAACCACCAAAGGAACCTTTCGTTTTAACTTTCATTTCTGAATAATCATTTGAAGAGAGGTAAGCTGAATGTGGATCTAGAGATTGCAACATTCCTGAAATAGCTGCTTCAATCAATTTTTTATCAGATATTTCTTCTACATACTGTTCTTTAACTCTCTCGAAAATATCACCAAATAGGCTCAATTGTTTGTAAGTTTCCTGCCTGTTATTTTGTGCATTCAAAAAATGATTTGGTGTAAAGCTTAAAATTAAAACTGCAAATAGAAATAAACAAAAAATAAAATATCCATTTTTAAATACATTGTTCACAATTTTTTTCATCATAGATCCTATATATTAATAATATACCAAATTACTATATTCGCAATTTTTTAGTTTCATGTGATAAGAGTTTGACCAGTCATTGATTTTGGTTGTTTAATTCCTAACAACTCTAATACAGTTGGAGCTATGTCAGATAATTTACCATCAGTTAATTTTACGATATTTTGATTTTCATTAATCATTATAAAAGGAACTAAATTAGTTGTATGTGCAGTATGTACTGAATTGCTTTGATCATCCCACATTTGTTCACAATTACCATGATCGGCTGTAATAAGAATGGTGCCGTTAATTTTTTTAATCTCTGTAGTAATATCTCCAATGCAATTATCTACAGTTTCAACCGCTTTAATTGTAGCATCAAGATTTCCAGTATGCCCCACCATGTCTGGATTTGCAAAGTTGACAACAATAAAATCATAAATTTTATTTTTAATACAATTTATCAATTCGTCTCTTATTTTAAAGGCTGACATTTCTGGCTTGATATCATATGTTGCGACTTTAGGTGAGGGGATTAAAATTCTTTCCTCGAGCTCATATTTTTTTTCATGTCCACCATTAAAAAAGAAAGTAACGTGCGGGTATTTTTCAGTTTCAGCTATTCTCAATTGTTTTAATTTAGATTGAGATATTATTTCTCCCAATGTATCTTTATGAATTTCATTTTTAAAAATACTTGGTATATATTTGTTCAATTCTTCTGAATATTCATTCATACCAAGTGCGTTTATGAAAGGTGCATTGTTATTGTTTCGATTAAAAAAACTAAAATCATCTTTTAAAAAACTCTCTAATAGCTCTCTTACTCTATCCGATCTAAAATTAACAATTAATAAACTATCTCCATTTTCTATTCCTTTATAATCATTTATCGATGTAGGAGAAACAAATTCATCAGTTTCATTTCTTGCGTAAGCCTCTGTAATAGCCTGAACTATGTTGTTACACTTATATTTACTTTCACCATCTATAATTAAATTATAAGCTTTTTCTATTCTTTCCCATCGATTATCTCTATCCATTGAGTAATATCTTCCAATTAATGTAGAAATTTTGACTGACTTAGGAATTTTAGAAGTGAATTCATGGATTATTTTACCAAACTCATTAGGCAGAGTATCTCTACCATCCGAAAATAAATGTAGCTTAATTTTTTTTACTTTTTTAGACACAAGTTTGCAAATATTGACAATATGATTTTCATGAGAATGGACTCCACCAGTGCTACATAATCCTATGATATGAATTGTTTTATTATTTTGATGATTTTTAAAAAAATCTTTAAACTCTTTTATATCAAAAACTTTTTTATCTTTAAAAGCCTCGTTTATTCTAGGCAATGATTGTAAAACAACTCTACCAGAACCAATATTCATGTGCCCTACTTCAGAGTTCCCTATTTGATTGGCAGGAAGGCCTACATATTCTCCTGAGGCTTCAAGTTTGCATGATGGATAACTTTTGAAAAATTTATCAAAATTTGGGGTTTCAGCTAATTTTACTGAGTTACAATTTTTTTGATCTCTTAGACCCCATCCATCCATGATGCAAAGAACCAAGGGAGAATTTTTTATTTTATTCATACTAATCTCATTTATGATAAGGGTGATTATTAAATATGCACTCGATTCTATATAATTGTTCAACAAGCATTAATCTAGCAATAATATGAGACCATGTCATTCTACCGAACGAAATTATATCACTTGCTTTTTGTTTTATAAATTGACCATGTCCAAGTGGTCCACCAATAGCAAAGTTAAGGGTTTTAAAATTATTCATTTGATAAGACTTTATTAATTCCATTAATTCTTCTGTTGATAAAATAGTACCATCTTTATCTAGGAGAATAAGACTTGAATCTTTTGGTGAACTATCAAAGATTTTTAAACCTTCTTTTTCAATACTTGATTGAGGATATTCAATAATCTGTATTTTCTTTTTCACTCTTTTTAAATATTTTTGAATAATTTTGTTTTCATCAATTTTATTTAACTTTCCAATACATGAAATTTGATATTTCATATCAGAAAAAATTTATTTGGTTTTAATTTCAGAATTAATTGAACTTGGTATTTCCCACATTTTTTCTAATGCATAAAAATCTCTAACTTCCGGTCTGAATAAATGTATGATGATGTCATAAGCATCAATTAAAACCCAATCTGAATTTGTTATTCCTTCAGGTTTTCTTGAAGAAATACCGTTATCTTTTAATTTTTTTATCAAATTATTAGCCATACTAGAAACTTGCCTTGTAGAGTTTCCACTTGCTATAATCATAAAATCAGCAATGCTACTTCTTTTTTTTAAATCTATTGTTTTAATATTAATCGCTTTATCATCTTCAAGAGAATGACAAATTAAAGATAAAATTTTTTTCATGTTAATGGAAGTTGTCTGTTTTTTCATTTAGTGCTCCTTTTTCTAATTATTTCCCTAACTATTTTACTTGACCCAAATATAGAACTTATACTAGAAGAAACCATCCTAAGATCTTATGAACTATTTCCTTGTCCTATAAAGAGATACTTATAGTTTAAAAAAACCACAATTAATATCATAATAACATATAATTCGCTAAAAAAAACATTTTATAGATAAATTTTACAACAAAAATGTAAAGAGTGAGAGAAGTATAACTAACCTTAAGTCGATAGAATTTAT